>JAGANP010000045.1 GCA_017624175.1 Lachnospiraceae bacterium
CCTGACTCAGTATCAGCCTCGTGTATTGAATGAATATATCGGCAACGGGCCGACATGGGATCTGTACCGACATTACGGCGGGGTACATGTTCTGCCCCCCTATCAGCAGGCCAAGGGCTCTGACTGGTACAAGGGAACGGCCAACGCCATTTACCAGAACCTGTCCTTTATCAAACGCTACGACCCGGAATACGTTATCATCCTGTCCGGCGATCAGATCTGCAAGCAGGATTACAATGACTTCCTGCAGTTCCATAAGGAAAAAGGCGCTGAATTCAGCGTAGCAGTCATGGAAGTGCCCTGGGAGGAGGCTTCCCGCTTCGGCCTGATGGTGGCTGACGAGAACGACAAGATTACCGAATTCCAGGAGAAGCCCAAGAATCCCAAGTCCAACCTGGCATCCATGGGCATCTACATATTCAACAGGGATATTCTGGAGAAATACCTGATCGAGGACGAGGCTGATCCCAACTCCTCCAACGACTTCGGCAATAATATCATTCCCAATCTGCTGCGGGACGGCCGCCAGATGTATGCTTATCATTTCAACGGCTACTGGAAGGATGTGGGAACTATTTCCTCCCTGTGGGAAGCCAATATGGAGATTATGGATCCGGAAACCTCCGGCATTAACCTTTTTGATGAAAGCTGGAAGATCTACAGCCGCAACAGCGGTATGACCGGCCACAAGATCGGTTCCAACGCCGTGGTGGAGAATTCCATGATCACAGACGGCTGCCGTATTGACGGCCATGTCAAGCATTCCATTCTCTTTGCCGGTGTAAAGGTGGAGCACGGCGCAACGGTGGAAGACGCCGTAATCATGGGCGGCAGCGTGATTCATGCTGGGGCTACCGTGAAGCACTGTATCGTCGCTGAAAATGCCGAGATCGGCGTCAACGCTGTAGTCGGAGCCATGCCCGAAGGCGGCGAGAACGGCGTGGCCACCGTAGGCCCCGATGTCCATATCGGTGCCAGAGCTTTAGTCGGCCCCAAGGCCATGGTTGAAAATGACGTAAAGGATGGTGAATCGAGATGGTAAATACAAATCAGGATGCCCTGGGCATTATTTTTCCCAACAGCTATGACAACCAGGTTCCCGAACTGGTAAATGAGCGTCTGATGGCTTCCATTCCCTTTGCAAGCCGTTATCGTATGATCGACTTTCTGTTATCCAGCATGGTAAACTGCGGCATTGACAATATCTCCGTGATCGTGCGCAAGAATTACCGCTCACTGATGCGTCACTTAGGCTCCGGCCGTGAGTGGGACCTGACCCGAAAAAACGGCGGTCTGAATATCGTGCCTCCCTTTGCAGAGAAGACCGTCAAGGTCTATAACGGACGTGTGGAGGCTCTGGCAAGTATTCTGGAGTTCCTGAAGATCCAGAAAGAAAAGTATGTGATTATTTCCGATGCCAATATCGTGGCTAATTTTGATTTCAATGCCATGATTGACGCCCATATTGCCAGCGGTGCAGATGTATCCATTGCTTATAAAAAGGAAGAGATTCCCTATGGCTTTATGAATCTGCAGTCCACACTGACCACCGATCTGTACTACACGTTGGAGCTGAATGAAGAGAACAGCCGGGTAACCAAGATCGAGACCAACCCCAAGGAATACGGCCCTCAGAATTTCTCCATGAATATCTATCTGATCTCCCGGGAGCTTCTGATTGAGCAGATCTCCAACGCCTATGCCCACGGCTACAGCTATTTTGAGCGGGATATTCTGGCTCCCCAGCTGGAGACGCTGAATGTATGCGGCTATGAATACACCGGCTATACGGCACGGATCAGCGATAAGAACAGCTACTTTAACGAAAATATGCGTCTTCTGCAGGACGACAATCTGAGTGCCCTTTTTGACCGTTCCCCGATCTACACCAGGATCCGGGACGACAACCCCACCCGTTATATCGGCAAGTCCAAGGTAAAGAACTCCATGCTTGCCGACGGCTGCGTCATCGAGGGCGAGGTGGAAAACTGCGTGCTGTTCCGGGGCGTAAAGATCGGCCGGGGCGCTGTAGTCAAAAACTGTATCCTGATGCAGGATACCACGATCATGAGCAATGTGGAGATGGAGTATGTGATTACCGATAAGGAAGTGACAATCTCCAACGGCAAGGAACTGAAGGGCAACGATACCTTCCCTGTATTTGTTCCTGCCTACAAGCAGATCTGAGGAGACTGATATGTCCAAAGAAACTGACGAATTTGTCAAGATCATTCAGGAAAACAGCCATATTGTGTTCTTCGGCGGTGCAGGAGTTTCCACCGAAAGCGGCATCCCCGACTTTCGCAGCGTGGACGGCCTGTACCACCAGCAGTATGATTATCCGCCGGAAACCATCCTGAGTCACAGCTTTTACCGGAGGAATCCCCAGGAATTTTACCGCTTCTACCGGAGCAAAATGCTTTTTCCCGATGCGAAGCCCAACATGGCACACCGGATGCTGGCCCGTCTGGAAGAGCTGGGGAAGCTGGATGCGGTGATTACCCAGAATATTGACGGCCTGCACCAGGCAGCGGGGAGCCGCAGGGTGTATGAGCTTCATGGCAGCGTGCTGCGCAATTACTGTGAGAGCTGCCACGCCTTTTATGATCTGCCCTATATCCTGCACACAGAGGGCGTACCGAAGTGTGAAAAATGCGGCGGTCCGGTAAAGCCCGATGTGGTTCTTTACGAAGAGGGACTGGATCAGGACACGATAAACGGCGCTGTCCGGGCGATCCAACAGGCAGATGTGCTGATCATCGGCGGTACCTCCTTGGCGGTCTATCCGGCAGCCGGTCTCATTGACTATTTTCAGGGGGAGCATCTGGTTGTCATCAACATGTCTCCCACGCCCCGGGACCGTTATGCGGATCTCTGTATCCAGGAGCCCATCGGCCAGGTATTCGGGACGCTGCAGGAACTCCTGGCTTAATGTATGTTTCACCAAAAGCCTCCGGCCGCATACGGCGCCGGGGGCTTTTCTTTATTTACTGAAAATATCATTTAAAGTATTCAGGCCATGGCCTTTCTTGCTGATGACCACCACCCGATCCCCCGGCTGAATACAACTGCTGCCGTCCGGGATAATCACCTGTCCCTCCCGGATAATCATGGCGATCAGAATATCCTTTTTCAGCTTCAGCTCCGGCTGCTTAAAGAGCACGCCCAGCCTGCTGCAGCTGTCATAGGCGATAAACTCGATGGCCTCCGCCAGCCCGCCTGCCAGCTGATACAGGCTCTGAATATCATTGCCTCTGGCATTATAGACCGTCACATTCCGCACAAAGCTCATGACCCGATCCGCCGTAATCACCGAGGGAGAGATCGTAATGTCAATATTGACCTTATTCAGCAGCTTCTCATAGGCGGTCGCATTCACCTTGGTGATCACGGATTCTACACCGCAGGACCAGGCAAACAGGGAGATGACCAGATTACTGTCATCGTTGCCGGTCAGGGAGACACACACATCCGCCTTTTTCATCCCCTCCTCCAGCAGCACCTCCGCATCTATCCCATCGGCATAGCTGATCTCCGCCTCCGGCAGCAGCTCTGCCAGCTCCGCACAGCGTTTTTTATCATGCTCCAAGATGGTAACGCTCTTCTTTTCTTCCAGCAGCTTCCTGGCCAGATAATAGGCCACCGTACCGCCGCCCACCAGCATGACCCGCTTTGCCGGGCCCCGCATCAGCCCCAGCTTCATAATAATCTGAGGGATTACCGTATCTGCCGCAATGATCCCCACCACGTCCCCGGGCTGGATTACAAAATCTCCCTTGGGAATATACAGCTTATCCCCTCTCGTCACCGTTGCCACCAGCATATCTGTACCGAAAAACTGCCGCACCTCCTTAAGAGGCATACTGCCCCCGGGAATCACATGCTGATCCATATTGATCCTGATAATCGTCGCCACATCACTGAAATAGGCGTCAGCCTTAACCTTGCCGGGCATACCGATCTGTCGGTTCATCTCCATAGCGGCATCCCGCTTGGGATTGACAATGCAGTCAATCTGTAATGCCTCAGAAAAATAACTCTGATCGTCCGCCAGCTCCGGCCGGTGGATCCTGGCCACTGCATAGCGGGTACCGCAGCGTTTGGCCATCATACAGGCCATCAGATTGATCTCATCCACCGGGGATACCGCAATGATCACATCCGCAGAATCCGCTCCGGCCTGCAGCAGGATCTCCCTGGATGCGCCGCTGCCGCAGATTCCGCTGACACTGTACAGATTGGTAACGTTCTCCACGATCTCCTTATTATTGTCTATCGCCACCACATCATGATTTTCCCGGGAAATTCTCTGGGCCAACAGAGTCCCTGTCTGTCCCAAACCTACAATAATAATTTTCATCCGCTTATCCGCCTTTCCTATTCTCTAATCCTCATGTATCACTTAAAAGCTCCTTGCGAATCTTCCTGCACTACCGTTCACTCTGCCGCCGGATCCGCTCCGCCTTGTGCCGTTCAATGATTCGGTAGCCCTTTTTCACGGTAAGCCCCTGCACCACCACCGTAAAGAAGATCGTAATATAGGCGGTGTTCAGCACCAGCAGATATACCTCCTGGCTCAGAAGCTCCCTGGTGCTCATGGCCAGCGCCAGGGACAGCCCCCCTTTCAGGGCACTCCAGGTCATCAGGGACACAAATTCCATCAGACTGTAGCTGCTGGGAATCTTTCCTTTCCCTATGAGCAGGCTGGAAAACAGCACGCCGCCAAAACGGGACAGGATATCGGCTATAATCGCCACCGGCACAATGAACAGAATGTACGGGCTGATACGGATGTCCAGTACGGAGAGCCCGATCATCACAAACAGCACGGCATTGAGGATACTGTCCAGAATATCCCAGAAATCTTCATACAGATTATGCTGGTCGTACACCTGCCGCCTGCGCTCCATTCCGCCCATCAGATAGGCAAAATACATGCCGCACACCACGGAAGCAATCACGCCGGAAAAGCCCAGCTTCTCACAGATCATATAGACCAGGGCCACATCCAGCACACTGATCAGAATCTGCCGCACCGGTTCCTTTGTCAGCTTCATCAGCCGGCCCAGCAGGAAAGATACCGCCAGGGCCACTGCTAAAGCCCCCAGCACCTCTTTCAGCATCACCACCAGGAAATTACTCTCTCCGCTGTGACTGATCATACTTCTGAAAAAAACAAACAGAGCAACCCCCGTCCCGTCATTGAACAGGGATTCGCTCTCAATGACGGAGGTCACATTTTTGGACAGCCCTAATTTATTCAGAATCCCTGTGGCGGCAATGGGATCCGTGGGGGACACGATGCAGCCCAGCAGGATACATACCCAGATATCCACCGGTATCTGAAAGAGCTTTGCCGCTCCCCAGAACAGCACGCCGTACAGCAGGGAGGAAATCACCGTAGTCAATAGCGCCAGCAGGCTGATCGTCTTCAGATTCTGCCGGAATTTACGGATATTGACCTTGCTGGCTCCCGCAAACAGCATAAAGCAGAGCACGGTATCCAGCAGATAGGCCTCAAATTCAAAGCTGCTGAGCTGCCGGAGCAGTTCAGAGAACCCCTCCCCCGGCAATAGCCTGCTCACAAGCAGGAGCACCACACTGATAATCAGTGAAAAAAATACCAGGGCAATATCGCTCTGCAGATGGAGCCACTTCTCATTCACCAGGCCGATCCCTACAATAAACATCAGGATAATGATCAGAAATCCCATAATACTCATTGGCTTGTACCTCTTTTCTCCCCTTAGCTTTTCCTTTCCCCATCATACTCCAAAAAATGTTTTTTGAATAGCACTAATTGAAAAACCTCCATCACTTCTGTGACCGAGGTTTTACTTTGTCTTATTTGCTTTTCAGAAATACCCGGCATAGAATCGCCAGGATTCCCGCAAGGAAAAAAAACACCCCGGCTGCCAGCAGCATATTACAGATGGGGGTAAACAGCAGCGTCATCAGATTGCTGCGCATATCTATCCTCAGGTTGACCAGGGAAACCATGCTGTCCCGCAGCATTGCTGCCGTACAGTCCACGATCCCCACCACAGCCAGTACCATGCCATATGTACCGAACCCCCGGAAGCTGTGTCCGTGCAGAAACCAGATTCCTACGCCTGCCCCTGCAATCAGCAGCACCGAAAGAACCAGAAACCCTCCTGAGAGAATTACTCTTACCAACGCAAAAAGCACCCGGTGGTCACTGCGGTAATATTCCAGACTGCTGCGCTCCGTGATCGCCAGATTGTCCCAGAACATTTCATAGGTCTCCAGATCACTGTCTCCGATACGATAGAGCAGATCCTGACAGATGGTTTCTTCATATTCACGGAACAACGCCACGATCTCCGAAAAAGGAACATTGCCCGCTCCGTTATCATGCAGCAGATCATCCCGATAGTCCCGCAGCTTTTTGGCCACAAAATCCCGGGTATATTCTGCATCCAGCACATTCTTTGTTCCCTCCGCAGTGATCTGCGGATTCTGCACCATAATCACTAAAAACTCTGCCATGGACATGTAAGACGCAATCTTTGTGATCTGCATCTGGGAAAGCTCCCACTCCTCTGCCAGGTTTTCAATCGCCTTATCCCGCATTCCATAACGCAGGCTTACCGAAAAACTGCTCACCAACCCGATCAGGCATACCAGTATGCTGATCATAACCGTTATCCACATTTTGCTCTTATGGCTCATTGGTATCTCTTCTCCGCTCTCTCTGAGACTGCAGGTACTCCTGATCCACCAGGTACACAATCAGGAGAAAGGATCCCTTTCAGAGGTGCTAGATCCGCTTTTGCCAGCGGAAGCAGTACATCAAACCTGCGGTTAGATTATATCATGACCTTATGGCAAAGTCAACAATCTCGCTGGGGCAGTCCTACTCCGTTCCTTTCAGGATCTCCACCATATCCAGATCCCGGATGCGCCCGGAAAACAGAAAGCTTACCGCCATGGATACCGTCAGTACCAGAACACCGGATATCAGATAACAGCCGGGAGATACCGTCAGGGCATAATCGAAATTCTCTCCGTTGGAATTCATCATCATGTTCAGGCTTATCCTGCCGAAAGGCGCTCCTATGACAATGCCAATGACGGACAGCCAGAGATTCTGCACCGTGAGAATATTCCTGATCCTGGCGGACTGCATGCCAAGGACTTTCAGCGTTGCAAACTCTCCTACTCGCTCATGAAAGGACAGATTGCCGGAATTGTACAACACCACCACAATCAGCACGGCGGAGAAAACCACCATCATCCAGACCATGATGCTGACCACCTCCATACTCGTTTCAAAGGCCTGCTTCATCTCTTTCTTGCCGTGAACGGCAGTAACACAGGCGCTGTCCCGATAATGCTCCAGATTCTGATTGCTGTAGGCCGCCGTAGGGACATACTCCGCCCCGGTTTTTTCATAATCTTCTCTCAGGAAAGCAATTCCCTGCGTCTCCATACTGCGGAAGATATATCCCACCCTGGCCTCATGCCACTGATTTTCCGAATAAATATGCCAGTAAAAGGTATCTCCTACGGAAAGTCCCATATCCTCGCAGAGCTTTCTGCTTACGCCCACCTCTCCTGTCTTCAGGGTGATCCTGTTCAGTTCCTGATCCAGCAGATTGTACAGTCCCTTTCCCTCCAGAACCGTCAGCATTTCCTTTTTCTTTTCTCCCGCCGCTGCATCTGGGACTCCAGCAATCTCAATCTGCGCCGTCATTACCAGCTCACTGCCGGTTTCCGCTGCAATCTCATCCACCTCCGTGAGCTTTGCATCAGCCGAAAGACTCATGACATAATCCGCTGTCTGGACCTTGCCGAAGGTCACCTCTTCCATCTGATCCACCAGCGAATTACAGGCAATGCCGTAGATCATCAGCAGCATGCCCACGGCGGTTCCAATGACGCCCATAGCCGCCCGGAGCTTTGCCCGGGAAATATCCCGCAGATTATACTGGCTGTTAAATCCCAGCCTGCCCCAGAAAGGAAGCTTTTCAAACATACAGCTCCTGCCCTGCTTCGGCGGTGCCGGATGAAGCGCCTCCGCAGGCCGTACTCGCAGGATTCGCCTGCAGCTGAGATAGGCCGCCAGGGTACAAACCAGCACGATCAGCGCCGCTGTCAGAAGATAATTTGCATGAAACCCTCCTCTCAGTCCCGGCACAATATACCACCGGGCAAAAATCTCCACCATGACCGGCGCCAGAAAAGCGGATCCGATCCACAGTCCCAATACAGTACCCGCAAATGCCACGGAAAAGCTGAAGCCGATATAATGAAAAATGATCTTATATCTTTTCATCCCCAAAGCATTTAAGGTGCCGATCTGTGTCCGCTGCTTCTCCACCATACGGCTCATGGACGTGGCAATCACCAGGACTGCGATCCCCACAAAGAGGATTACAAACAGCCAGGAAAAAGACTGATGCTGGGCCAGTTCACTGTTTAACCGCTCAATGCCGGCAATGGAATGTTCGTCCACCATTGCGGCATATTCGCCATGCAGCGCTTCTGCAAGCTCATCCTCGTGTTCCAGTGCCTTGCCGTCAGCGGTCGTCACCAGCAGCTGTGTATAGGGCATGATTTCCGCCAGCTTCTCATCACTGATCTGCTTCACCCTCTCCTGCAGCATATCCTGAGTAATATCCTCAATCGACCTACCGTTCTGTTCCAGAAGCTCCAGCTGCTCCTCCAGCAGATCCGTCTCTTCCGCCACGCTCCTGGCCGTAATCTTTCCCTGGGAAATCAGATGCTCCACATATTCCCGGATCGGGAAAGCGTTATAAGACATATACACAAAGGCTATATTTTCCAGATAGATATCTGCATCGCCCTCCGCCTGTCGGAATTCATACTCCGGGCTTTCAATCAGCCCTTTCACTTCCCTTGTAAAGGTGATGCCGTTATAGGATACAGTAAAGGCATCCCCCACCTGAATCTCTCTCGCCTCGGCAAAGGCGGCCGTCAGCCATACGCCGTTTGAATCTGCCGGATCAAATTCCTCTCCGGCTATGTAATAGGGTCTGTTGACCGCATTTTCCCGTTCCAGGTAGATGTCCACCTGTGCGCCGTCGCACTCCGGCGCAGATCCGGTCACCATCATCCTGAGCCCCGCATCCTCCACAATCTCCAGCGCTTTCACCGCTTCCAGATCTTCCTCTGAAAAGCGCTCTCCATAGATCCAGAGATCCGCCAGATTGCAGCTTTCATGAAAATCGGTCCGGGCTGTATGCTGGCTGAGCACATTCCCTTCCATACAGCAGTAAAGGGCCATGGCCAGAAATGCCAGTAAGAAAACCGAAAAGAACTGTCCCCAGTTACTCTTTATTTCCCGAAAAAGTTTTCGTTTCAGCATTACCACTCGACCTCCTTCACGTCCGCAGGATGCTCGTTTACCTGTACCTCCCTGATTTTCCCGTTTTTCATACGAATCACCTTATCTGCGCATTTGGCAATGCCCGCATTATGAGTAACCAGAATCACCGTTTTACCCTGCTCCCTGCAGAGCTTCTGCAGCAGCTCCAGGACCGTTACGCCGGTCTCCGAGTCCAGTGCTCCGGTGGGTTCATCCCCCAGCAAGATCTTGGGATTTTTGGCCAATGCCCTGGCAATGGAAACCCGCTGCTGCTCCCCGCCGGACATCTGGGCCGGAAATTTGTTCCGGCAATGGGCCAGCCCCACCATGCGCAGGAGTTCATCCGCATCTCCGGCATTTCTGACAATGCTTTTTACCAATGCTACGTTCTCATATGCGGTCAGACTGGGAAGCAGGTTATAGAACTGAAAGATAAAGCCGATCACATCCGCCCGGTAAGCGCCAAGCTCTTTGTCTTTCATGGCCGTAATCTCTCTTCCGTCCACAATTACTCTGCCCTCCGAGGGCTTATCCATACCGCCCAGAATATTCAGCACAGTGGATTTACCCGCTCCAGACTGTCCGAGAATCACCACAAACTCCCCATCCTCAATGGAAAAGCTGATATGATCCACCGCCAGCTGCATCCCCTCTCCTTCACCATATCTCTTCACTACATCTCGAAATTCCACTAACATAATCTCTTTCTCCCCTCCATGCTTTTCATTTCCTTTATATGTAGCATTTGGTTAGTTATGGCTAACCATTTATTAAAACTAACGCCCGCAAACCGGCTTGGGTTAGCAGGCGCTAACTAAATAGATCTTATCACTGCTTTTTCCAGATGTCAACCATGACAGAGCTTGAAAGGAACAATTCCGCAACGATCCACCCCTGCTCACAAGAATAAACTTTGGACATGGGGCGTTTTGGATAAATGGATCTATATGGTTAAACATAAAAAAACCTTAGACGATCAATACATCTAAGGTTTTCTGAGAGGTGCGAGCCGGATTTGAACCGGCGATAACGGTGTTGCAGACCGGGGCCTTACCACTTGGCTA
>JAGANP010000383.1 GCA_017624175.1 Lachnospiraceae bacterium
TAAACATCACGTCCACCTTCTGTCTCTTCAATATCTCCAGAGCCATTTCCCCATTGCCGCACTCCAGAATATTCTCCACCGGCACACCGCTGCGCTGCACCATAACTTTGAGTCCCTGCCTGATCAGTTTTTCATCTTCAACGATCAATAAAGTATGCATACCCTATCCCTCTCTTACGCTCATCGGAATCCGCACCCTGATCTTGGTATAACATCCCAGCTTAGATGCGATCTCTATTCCGTATTTCTCGCCAAAATTCATTTTAATTCTGTCCTGAACGTTTTTCAGTCCTATGCCGTTGCCGGAACCGCCAGACGCTTCAAGCTCGCCGTTGATCTTCCGATAGAGATTTGCCACCTCCTCTTCACTCATTCCCCGTCCGGCATCCGTAATCTCAATGATACAGTCATCCTCCTCTATAATTCCCTTGATATAAATATTGGTGTCCTCAGCTATCTGCTCAATACCATGATAGATCGCATTCTCCACAATGGGCTGCAGGGACATTTTCGGAATTTCCTGCTTCATAATCTCTTCCGGAATATTTTCGGAAAGATAAATTTCATAGTCAAAGCGCAGATTAATCAGCCGCAGATAGTTTCGAATATATTCCAGCTCCTCCGCTACCGTCACATTTCCCGAGGTCCACCTCATACTGTACCGCAGAAGCCTGCCCAGAGCGGTAGTGGCATCGGAAATTTCGTATTTTTCCTCTATTTCCGCCATCATCTTGATGGATTCCAGTACATTATAAATAAAATGCGCATTGATCTGATTCTGCAGAGCCCTGATTTCTGTGTTCTTTACCAGAAGCTCGTGCTTGAGATTATCATCTGTCAGTTGTTTGATGCTCACCAGCATGGCGTTTATCTGGCTGCCCAATTCCCCCATCTCATCCCGTCCGCAGTCTTCTATCACTACATCCAGATTCCCTTTCTGTACCTCCCGGATCGAACTTAAAATCTTGTAGAATTTACCCAGCACGGCTTTCACGGCCCAGTTCACAATACAGACAAACAGAGCCATGACGGCAACTCCGATTATCACAAACATGAGCCGCCGCCCGTGTATATGCGCCACGTCTTCACTGATATCCTCTGCGCAGATTAATACACCGTCCAATCCCCGCAATAGCTGGCAGCCCACTACCAGCCTGCTGCCGTTCTTCCGAATGGTACAGACACTCGCTTCTTCGTCCGGCTGGCACAGCTGCAAGATCTTTTCTGCCAACTGCCTGTTTTCTGCCGTGTCCTTTTCCTCCGAGAAATAAAACCGTCCGCTGCCGTCCGCAAAACATGCCCACTGATTTGCCGGAGAATCATATACCATCGGAAACATGGTATCCATATACATAGCTACCTCCAGGATACCGATTTCTCCCTCATTGTAGGTTTCCATAGGAGTAATCAGCGCCAAAATCTCTCTGTTTCCATAGAGCTGCCCGAAAGTGTCAAAAATCCTGTCCTCATAGCCATATTTCCAGCCGTAAAGCTCTTCATCCGCTGCCCAGGACAGCTTATCCATTCTTTCTTTCCGATACAGAATCGGCATCATCTCCTGCATGACATCACTGTCCACATATACCCGTATCTGGTAGAGAGACGCATTGTTGTTGACCATCCGTTCCAGAGAGGCTACATCCCGGCTGTAAAATTCCAGAAGCTCCTCCGTCGTGTATTCCTCTCCTCTTTTCTGGGCCGCCAGAAAATTCTGCAGTCCCTGGTCACTCAGAAAAAATTGTGTGGACATATTAATTGAGTCTGCATTTTTGACTGCCTCATCATGGCCTTCGCCCAGACGATAAAGCAGCGCACTCTCCCGCTCTGCAATCGTATCATCCTCCATCACACGAAACAGCCAGGAAGACAGTGCCACCATGGGAATGATAACAAAGATCATACAGATAATGGTAATTTTAATATTCAGCTTTAAACCCAAAAACCATTCCTTAATTTTCTTCAAAACACCATCCTCAATGACAATTCCAAGGGCTATTCTATGCCCAGCCTCTTCTTCGTTTCATTCATCTGCCGTGTACACTCTTCCAGTACCAAAGAATATCCCAACTGCTCCCTCTTTTCCAGAAAGTCTGCAAACAGTCTGTCAAACTCCTCCTCCGAGGCTGCCAGCAGCAGAGCCGGAAGCGTTTTACTCCACAGTTCCTTTATCTTTACATCCGCATTTCCCACTTCCGTATTGCGTTCAAAGCTGATCTCATACTGGGCCAGATAATGGCTGTAGGGATAAGTCCACTCCTCCAGCTGTCCATTCGGCTCGGTGGGCGGCTGGCGCCACTCCAGCTGTCTGGCGTTATCCTGAAACATCCAATAGGTATCGTCCGCCCCATAAAGCCGGTTATAGGCCGCCCTGTCCGTCCGCAGCAGCTGTCTGACCTCTTCTTTTACTACCGGACTGCCGTCCACCATATCATAGGTAACTCCCTCCACGCCCAGGTAGATCAGCTTCTGTCCATAATCGCTCATCAGATACGTAAACAGCGAAATGGCACGGTCCGGGTATTCACAATTTCTGGAAATCAGCGTCACCGTCCAGCCATTGATTCCCGCCCCCGGCAGAATGGGATCGTCCCCTGCTGCATTCTTCGGACCATCCACAGCAATATAGATCCGCTCCGGGTGCTCCGCATACAGAGCGCTTTGCTGGTCTGCAATATCCGTCCGCTGATAAATCATACAAAAATACTGGCCCCGGGCCAGCTTCTCATCCATCTGGGTACGCTGGTCAATAAAAATGTCATCCTTCAGATATCCTTCCGCTCCCAATTCCCGGAACGTTTTCAGCCAGATTAAATAATCCGGATCCGTATACCTGTCATAATATTGTCCGTCCTTCTCAAAAGGGATTGCCAGAAAATTCTGCAGATACTGGTCAAAGGAAACGCAGCCTGTACTGGTAAAGCTGTGTGCCCCTATGGGGATCAAAGGATAGCCGTCCACCTCCGGAAACAGCTCCGCAGCCCGCCTTACGGCGTCACTGAAGCCCTCCGGCGTGGTCATATCAGGACTTCCCAGGGCCTCATAGATATCCTTTCTCACCAGAAAGGTCTGGTTGGAGCCTATATTTTCATACTTTTCATAATCCGCAGGAACATAAGAGGAATTGGGATAGCAATAGATATTGCCATCCTCCCTGGTATACCAGGAAACAACATCAGGATCTGCTGCCTCCCAAAAATACGCATCATACTGATCTGCCAGCACATTCAGGGCGTAGACCATATTTTTGTCGATCATCATATCCACCGCATTTTCCCACCATCCAAGCGTGATAATATCCGGCAAGGTATCCGAGGAAATCATGGCATTGAATTTTTCCTCCTCATTCCCTATGGGAGAAATAAAATTAATCGTGATACCCGTCTCCTCCGTAATCGTATCCGACACCAGATTGCCTCCCCAGGGAGTGCTGTACCAGGTATAATTCACATACCAGTCCAGGGTGATGGGTTCCTGCAGGACCTGACCGGGGGCTGCCTGCTCCTCCGGCACGGTGCAGGCAGCCAGTACCGATGCCATCCCCATTGCCAGCAGCCCGGTTATTCCCCAATTTATTTTCCTTTTCCTGTTCATACGCACCTCTTTTCATAGACTGATTATAGCAAAAACAACACCTATGCGCAAGGTCAACCCCTGCGTATAGGTGTTTGTTCATTACTCCTTTACACTGCCTGCGGAAATACTGCTGATAATGTACTTGGAGCAGAAGCAGAACGCAATCATCACCGGAATCACGGAGATGGCAACCGCCAGATATATGGCGCCCTGGTTCGTGGCAATGTCCTGGGACGCATTTAAGGAGGCCACCATCACCGGCAGCGTAAACTTCTTAGGCGAGTTCAGCAAAATCAAAGGAACCAGATAAGAGTTCCAGTTGCCGATAAAACCGCCGATTGCCATGGTGGCAATGCCCGGAAGCATGATGGGCAGCACGATCTTGTGGAATATGCTGATCTCCTTGGCTCCGTCGATTCTCGCCGCTTCCAGAAGTGACATGGGAAGCACGGAGAGCAGGTATTGTCTCAGGAAAAATACCGTACCGGGCGCTGCGATTGCCGGAATGATCAACGGAATATAGGAATCCGTCAGCCTCAGAGAGGAGACCAGGTTATAGAAACCGATCAGACTCAGCTGTCCGGGAATCATCATAAATACAACGATGGTATAAAAGATCACTTTCTTTCCTTTAAACTTATACACCGCCAGAGCATATGCGGTCAGCGCTGAGAAATAGGAGGTCAGAAGGGTTGCCGGTATGGCAACCTTCAGACTGTTCCACATGCCCAGGAACAGGTTGAAGTAGCTCCACACTGCATCCCAGTTTTCTTTCAGACTGTCTCCGGGAATCAGGGTAAAGGAGCTCATGATCTCGTTACCGCTTCTCGTGGCATTGACCAGCATCAGCAGGAAAGGAACCATACAGCTGACTGCCAGAATACCCAGTAATAAATAGATAATGACAGTATAAATTTTCTTTGCCATATCCTAGTCCTCCTTCCCGTTCATAACCTTGAACTGAATGATCGAAATAATCAGAATCAGAAGGAACAAAACGTATGCGATGGCGGAGGCATAACCCACCTGCTTCGGCCGCATTGCAAAGCCGTATTTATACAGGTACATGATAACCGTCTGTGTGGAGCCGAAGGGCTGACCGTCCACAGTGCCCATCAGATAAGGCAGATCAAACATCTGCAGGCCGCCGATCAGGGAGGTAATGGTCACATACAGCAGAATCGGTCTTAACAGCGGAAGGGTAATCTTGAAGAACCGCTTCCAGCGGCCTGCGCCGTCAATGGCTGCCGCCTCAAAATAATCCGTATTGATTCCCTGCACACCTGCCATCAGCATGATAAAGGAATTGCCGAACCACATCCAGGTCTGAATCAGAGAAATCACAATCGGCGCCGTGGAGGTCTGCCCCAGCCAGTCTATGGGATTGGTCACGCCGACCTTCAGCAGAATCTGGTTTATGGTGCCGTATCTCCAGTCCAGCAGCGTCTTAAACAGAAAGGCAACCGATGTGGCTGCAATGATATTCGGCAGGTAATACACCGCCCGGAAAAAGGAAAGTCCCTTGATCTTATACTTAATATCGCTGAACACTATGGTCAGCAGAAATGCCAGGCTCAGCTGCAGCACAATATTTACGCCCCAGATCTTTACTGTATTCCACAGCGCTCTCCAGAAGAATTTATCCTGAAATACACGCAGGTAATTTTTCAGCCCCGTGAATTCAATCTCCCCGTAGCCCTTGTAATTGGCAAAGGAAAGCTGCAGGGTACGAAGTACCGGATATACGCTGAATATGAGAAACACCACAACAAAGGGCAGTACAAACAGATATGCCATATTGTTGTAATCCTTTTTTCTTTTTTTCGTTATCGTTTTCGTCTCAGCCATATGTATTACCCCCATTGCGGTTAATGATGTTGCGGAAATCAGAGTGAAGGGTTTATGGCCCTTCACTCCTTACAAGAGATCCTGTTTACTCATTTTCAATGTCTATCTCTCGATCACAATATCCGGGCAGAGAGTTGAAACCTCTTCATAGAAAGCTTCGATTGCCTCCTCCTTGGTTTTCTCGCCTTTCTGAATGGCAGTGATGGCATTGCCCCATGCGCCGTCGATGGTGGTATCGTACTCGGTTACACCTGACAGGTCAATATGGGACGCCTGCTCCTGCCAGAACTTATAGAGCTGCTGTCCGCCGTAAACCTCGTTGGTATCCTCCGCATGCTTTTCCAGTGCGGAAATCAGAGATACGGTATCGCCCTGGGAAACCTCGATCCACCAGTCAGCGGTCTCTTCGTTCAGGGTACAGAACTTCACAAACTCCCATGCCAGATCCTTGTTCTTGGACAATTCGCTGATACCGATATAGGTACCGCCGTCATATCCGTATGCAGGTCCGGCACATACGCCCCAGGAACCGGAAGTACCGTCACAGTTATCTCTCAGCGTCAGAACGCCCCATGCAGGAAGACCATATGCAAACACCTCTGTCTGCTCACCGCCTGCAGCCCCCGCCTCATAATTGGCAACTGCTTCCTCGTCAGTTCCCCAGAAATTCCACTGGGTCTCGTCAGTCAGCATGGTGATGGGCCCTTTCATTGCCTGGTACCAGGGAGTGGTCCACTGCTGTGCATACGCTGTCAGGTCCTCCTGATACAGCTGAACAGCCAGATCCATGTACTCGTATCTCTGGGGATCCACATTCAGCTTGCCGTCAATCACCCAGGAGCTCAGGCCCTTGAAATGCTGCGTCTCAGCGGTGGAACCAAAGATTCTGTAACCATTTTCCTTCAGCGTTCTGCCGGTCTCCACGATCGCATCATAATCTGCAAACAATGCGCCTACACTCTCCGGATCGGAGTAGCCGAATACCTTCTCTGCAATGTCTCTTCTGTAGAAGATGCCCACAGGCGTAATCTGGTAAGAAATTGCTCTCTGGATTCCCTCGTCGTCCTGACCGACCTCCCAGACATAATCCACGATCTTTCCGTCATAATCCTTTGCGCCAAAATCATCCAGATTGGCAAAGAACTCCGCATCATACATGGACTGCAGCATCTTCGGCTCCCCTACGATGATATCCACACTGCTGTCTCCGCCAAGCAGAGCCGTTTCCACCTTTGTAGGATACTCGCCGGGCTCAATGGTAATTACCTCTACCTCAACGCCGGGATTCTTTTCTTCAAAATACTCTGCGAATTTGATCAGATCATCTGCCAGCGTCCATACTGTCAGCTTTCCGCTGAGTTCGGAGCCGCTTCCCCCATTGTCCGCCACACTGCTTCCCGTGCTGTCGGCAGCGCTGCCGCCTGTATTGGATGCGGATCCGCTTTCGCTGCCGCATGCTGCCAATCCGAATGTCATCAGACCCGCCAACATAAGTGCCGTTAATTTTTTCAGCTTCATAATACATCCTCCTTTTAGTGAAACAATTTGTTGTTCCGCTGTTTGTAAGTTCATTATATCTTCCTGCAAAAATGAATATAATGATCCTTTTTTTGTAAAGGTGTCATTTTTTTAGGTCAAAAGGATTGTTTTTATAGAATGTGCACCTGCCGTAAGAGAGATGCCCTCTCCGTTTTCCCTGAGATAGAGCGGTAAATCCTCTTCTCCCTTGTTCAATATCACTATCACCCGCTCACCGTCGGGATTTACAAAGGCCAGGGTCTCCAGGCGGTCCGTATAACAGGTTGTCATCACCTGCTTTGCTCCGGCCCTGATATGCCGGCTGAAATGCCCGATGTAATAATAGGAAAGTCTCTTTTCGATACCGCCCTTACCGTCACACATCACAGGCGCTGCACAGTAATTTCCCACATGATTCGGCCCGCCCTGGGTGTCCAGCAGCAGATTCCAGTCCAGAAAGGCTTCCATGCCTGCTTTCAGATTCCCCAGCATATCGTGGGCGTACATCTCCGCTTTCTGTACCTCGCCGGAATCCGCAAACCGGGAATACTCCACGCAGCCCTCTGTGAAAAATACCTTTTTTTCCGGAAACGCCTTTTTCACCGCACGGATGGCGTCAAAGTGATCTCCCGTGTACCAGTGCATGGCCACGCCGCTGACCCCGTCCCGGCAGCCGGGAACCTGAAAGCTTTCCCTGGCTCTGTCGTACATATTCTCTTTATTATGATCCCAGATAAATACCTGAATCTCTCCCAGTCCCGCCCGCTCCAGCGCAGGGATCAGATATTCTGCGGCAAAACGCCCTTCCTCCCGGGCCGTGTAGATGCAGGAGTCCCAGGTCTGTGCCGCCTCCGGCTCGTTCTGTATCGTCAGATACCTGACCGGAAGCCCCTCTGCTCTCAGTTCCCTGATAAAATGCACATAGTACTCGGCCCAGAGTCGGTAATACTCCTCCTTCAGCTTTCCTCCGTGGTTCATCTCGCCGTTGGTCTTCATATAGGCCGGCGGAGACCAGGGGGAGATCAGCAGTCCGAAGTCCTCTGTTCCCCGTTTTGCCAGCGCCTGCTTCACCAGGGGAAGAATCCGCTCTCTGTCGTGGGCAATGTCAAAGGTATGGAGATCCTCATCCCCCTCCTCCACATAGGTATAGTTGCCCAGTGCGAAATCACAGCTGTTCATATGCATACGGCCCAGATTATACCGCAGACCTGTATTTCCGAAATAGCTCTCCACAAAATTTTCCTTTTCGCAGTCTGTCAGACTGTCGAAGCTTACGGCCGCAGCCTCTGTAAAAGCGCCGCCAAATCCCTCTATTGTCTGTTCCTGCAGCTCCGGATAGACATTCACCACATGGATGAAATCCTCCTGGGGACGGATCGCTGCAGCTTCCTGCTTCCAATACTGTCCTTTGCTCTGATCTGTCGTAATGATTTGGATGTTGTTCATAAATCGTTACCCCTTTCTCCATGATAATTTGTTTTCTATCTATATCAGCTTTACCACAATTTGCGTCACCCTGCCGCCTCTTACATCCTCCGCCAAAGCGCCGGTGAGTCTGTCCTGCGTCGTTCTGTATCTGCTGCCGTCCAGATAGGTCAGTTCCATCTGCTCTACCCGATAATTGCCGGGGAAGTAATCCCTGTTCTCCTCCAGCTCGTATATCACCTTCGTGGTGCCGAGAAGCATCGCCTCCACTCTTCTGCCCTCTCCTACCAGATAGGCGGGCAGTACAGGGGTAAGGGTCAAAGTCAGGCTGCCATCCTCTACCGTGAACAGCTTTCCGAACATCATGCCGATCCACATGGAAAGAAATTCCACCGTAGAACCGGAGAGCCTTGCCACAAAGCCCCGTCCGTGACAGGACCTGTCAGGATTTTTGCTGCTGGCAATAAATGAGGAGTTCTCATAAATACTTCTCCCGTAAACCTGCGGATCCAGGAAGGGAATCGCTGCGTTATGGAAATCTTCTGCAAATTCCTCATACATACCGCTGCCCAGCAGTTCCAGCAGATATTTATATTCCATGTGCAGCCAGATGGACTCATTTTCCAGCCATCCGGGCGTAAAGGCCTTGGCCCGGCCCAATTCGATGGAAGCCTCCTGCAAAGACGCATTTACCTTATACATCTGAAGCGGTGCGTCATACAGATCACTGTCCTTCACCTTTCTGTAAAGCGCTTTCTTATCTTCCCGGCTGCCATCCAGCTTCAGGAACCTCACAGGCCCCTCCAGGAACAGAGGAACTTTTTTCTGTTCAAAATGCTCGGGATAAATGCCGTCCTTATCCTCTGTATATTCCCTGACCTCGTAGGTAAAGTAGGCAGGGCAGATCTCTCCCTCTCCCTTACAGGCTTTTCGGATTCCCGCCTGCACGGTCTCCTGCATATGCTCCAGCGCAGAGAGCAGCCTGCCGCTGTCCACAGCGGTTTTCGCTCCGCTGATTCCGCCGAAGGTTTTCTCCCAGTAGGCTTCCTTGGCGTCATTGCGCTGCTTCCAGAATTCCAGCAATTCGCTCTCCCGCACAATATCATTCCTAAAGCGCAGCGTAATATCCTCCATCTCAGACAAGAGCTGGGCAAGCTCCGCAAGCATTTCCAGATCGGGACGGTATTTCCTCACCATGGCAATGGTAAAGCAAAGCAGCCTGGACAGCTCATAGGTTTCCGCCATGGAGGAACCAAAGAGGCCCGGCAGACCATTCAGCGCATCATACCAGCCGGGCTTCCCGCCCTCCATCTCCACACCGCAGCCATAGGCGTCCAGCGCCGCATACTTGGTGACGCACAGAAGAATCAGCTTTTCCAGAAGTGTGACCTCCAGCACTTCTCCCTTTCCAAAACGATCCCTCAGCAGCTTATCTCCGCCCGGTGCTTTCTTCGTCTCATCCAGGAAGCGGTACTGTCTGATGCCGTTCTCCGTCCTGACATAACGTTTTCTGCGGGGCAGAATGGCCGCCTGAGAACGGTAAAAGGGAATGGGGGTATTCAGCAAAAGCGCCTTTTCCTTCTCCGGGTAAATCCGGAGGTAATTCTCAATCAGATCCAGGTTATATGTCCAATGATCGCTCCAATAGCCCTCTCCGAAATCCGCATTTACCGCCGGAGAAGCCTGCTCCATTACGGCGGCAAACCAACGCTCCTCCTCGTCAAGCTCCCGGATGCCCAATTCATCCAGCTTTGCAAAGAAAGCGCCGGGAGTAAAGGGACGGCCCAGAAAGGCCAGAAGCTCTTCTTTCTGTTCCTGGGTGAAAGCGTCAAATATCTCCCCGGCTTTTTCCTCCTCCAGAGTGTACGTTACCTTCTCCACCGCCAGAGGATTATAGCCGTCTAACTGGATCAGGCCATAGAATTTCACGATATTTTCCGTTCCCACATAGGGGGTGAAAAAGGTATCGCAGCGCCGGTTCTGGTTCACGTCACGGAAGTTGCCGTTTCCCTGGGAATAGAACTCCGGCAGCATCCGGAAATAATTGTAATCCCGCTCCAGGTCGCCGTGCTTTCGGGAGTATACATAAAAAATCTTATCCCCCGGCAGCCGGATCGGAAAGCCTCCTCTAAGCACATTGTCCATATACGTATAGCGGCTGTAGGCATCAAAAGCCGGATCTGCGGTACGGGTATCCATGACCCGGCAAAGCTCTTGGGGCAGCCCTGCCGCCAGCTCCCGCTTTCTCTCAAAATAGCCTGCATCAGGACGAACCGAGAGAATTCTGTCCAGCAGCTCCTTCCCTTTTACCTGTCCGATCATCTCATAGAGCACAAGGCTTCCGCCCTCTTCCAGTATTCCCTCCCGGGCAAAGAAGCAGCAGGGATACTGATTGGTATTGACCTGCTCCGCACTCAGGAAATCCGCAAATTCTCTGTCCCTGAAGCCCACTGCACGCTGCATGGAGGTATCATATCCAAATACCAGCGAAGGATCTGTTACAGCCTGCAGCCGCTGCCCCTCTTCATCGCAGCCGAAGCCGTAATTTCCACCGGCAATGGCCGTAACGCAGGCCGTATCGGCCATACTGGCCCGCAGTCGGAAGTAGGGCACTCCCGTCTTCACATTCTCCGCCTGCATCCATGCCTTGGCGGTATGCCCCATCTCTTTGATGCTTCCCATATCCACACCATAGGGAAGCAGCACCGGCATGCCGTCAAGTACCTGGAGGGAGACCTTTCCGGGGGCGGTGTTGGTGATCGTTACCTTTCTCACCAGGGCTCCCGCCTTCTCCTCCGGCAGGATAAAATAATTTACTGTTGTATGGAGGCCGTGCTGCCTGTCATTCTCCTCCAGACACAGTCCGTTCATCTCCACATGCATCTTCTTGTCAGTCTCTTCTCCGGAAAACAGCTCCAGATATTCACCGTCTCTTTTTACAAAAGTGCGGAAGCCTCTGAGCGGGGTATGTTCATAGGACTGCTGCGCCGGAAAAAACTCCATGATGGCATGATCCTTATCCTCCACGCCAAAGCTGGAAATGCATTGTCCCCGGTTCACATAATAGCACCAGATCGGGATTCCGTGGACGCCTGCCAGTCCGGGCAGAAAACCTGCAAAAGGCGCTTTTTTCTCATAATTTTCAATCGTAAAGGTTGTATTTGACATGTTCTCCTCCTATTTCGTTCTCCTGTTTGCATTGCCAATGATCGGGACAGCCTCCGGGGCTTCCCCTATTGCAGCTCCAGCAGCAGTTCATGGCAAACATTTCGATCCAGATTCTTCAGCGTCCCGGCACTTATGACGCAGCCCTCCTGTGACGCCAGCCTGCCCCCGTCCAGATACACCGCTCCGACCTTATAGTCTCCGTACTCCAGATGCCCGGAATTGACGAAAACAAACTGCCACCGGCAGCCGCCCCATAACATTCTGAGCTGCGCACGTCCTTCCCCGTCAAACTGCTCCGCCATCAGCCGGGGCGTCACACGGAGCGCTCCGCAGTCCCCTTTGATGCCGAACATCTCCTGGATGACCGTCAGCATATACCAGCTGGCCGCTCCGGTCAGGTAATGATACATTCCTCTTCCTCTTCCGTCAAAGTACTCCGGAATGCCGGGATAAATGCGGCTGACCTCAAAGTCCGCCGCCTGCCGGTAAAGCGTATTCAGCGCTTTATATCCCTCTCTTGCAAACCCTCTCTGATAGAGCGCATTGGCATACATAGTTGTCATATGGGAGAACACGGCGCCGTTCTCCTTCTGTCCGTAGGCAAAGCCAAACATACGCCCCAAATCCGTTTTCAGTTCTCCAAAGTCTGTATTCAGCCGGTAACCGCCCACCGATTCTGCAAATAGGTATCGGTCTGCGCTGCGGACAATCTTTTCCACCTGCTCCTCCCGGGCGGTTCCTGACATGACGGCAAACACCTGACCGGTCAGCATCATGCGGACGCCGTCCTCTGCAATCCCCTTCACCTGTCTGCCATGGTTGTCATAATAGCTGTTGAACCAGCCGTCCTCTCCGTCCCTTATCCACTCTGTCCTGCGGATATGCTCCCGGATCCAGTCAGCCTTATGCTGCAGGCTTGCCGCCGCCTTCTCCACAGCGATATAACACTTCTTTCCGGATATTTCGTGCATACAGTCCCTGCAATATTTTTCCAGGAGCGCTTTCTTCTCTTCCACGCTTTCATAAAGGGTTTCCTCATCGGCAAAGAGAGGCTCCAGCTCCTGGGCTACTTCAATGCAGGAAAGCATTTTTTCCCGGGCCAGCCGCAGGATCAGCTCCGCCAGCTGCTCCAGATTCCCTGCATAGGCGGCGGTAAAAGCAACGCTCTCCCCTCTCTCGGATGCCATATCCAGCGCATCGTTCCAGTCCGCTCCCCGCAGCCGCATATGGTTATGCTCACCCACATCATAGAATACCGTCAGATTCTGTACCAGAAGATGTTCCAGCACGCTGCCGTAATACGCCCTTCCATATATATCCTGCTGTACCGGCACAGCGCTTTGCGCAAATTCCGGATCTGTTCCGGTTCCTCTCCCCACCTGCTTATCCTTAAAATAAGTATTCTCCTTCAGCAGAAAGGCTAAATCCCCGGTCTGGTCGATATACTGCTTTGCCGTCATAAAAGGCCAGAGTCCGTGATCCATCCACACACGGGTGATATTGTTGCGGTCTGCGATAAATTCTCCCTGCCCGCTGCCGATGATCGTGGCGTTGGTGCCGTCCATTCTCACCCCGCCGAAGTTGGCCAGCAGCATATCTCTGACCCCCTCAGGATTCATCATCAGAAGCGCCAGGCAATCCTGCCACAGATCCCGCCAGCCTCTGCCTCCCCTGCCGTAATCATGGTGGGGCAGAAAGGAGCAGCCGTATATCCTCCTGAGAATGGGCTGAAAGCTTACCCAGTGTATAAAGCTGTTAAAGTCTTTATCCCCTGTTTCATATGTTACGTTTACCTTATTCTCCCAATAGCTCCTTGTCTCCTGAAAAGCCTGCAGAACCTTCTCCTTTGTGTCCAGGCGATCCAGCATCTCCCGCTCCGTCTCTCCTTCTTCCATAAGGCCCATCAGCAGAATAAAGGAAAACTCCTGCCCGGGCTGAAGCTCTATGGTGGGAAAACGCATGGCTCCCATGGCCTCAAGCCCCTCAATATGGGTTCCCCTGGGCGCCCCCTCTCCGTCCCGATACACCGCATAGGGACAGTCGAAGCTGCCGCCTTCCCCGATAAAGGCCTCCACCGTGGGGAAGAAAGCCTCCGGCGGCTGCCCCTGTTCCGTTAGACCACTGACAAAATAGGTGGTCTCATTTCTTTGATGCCCTCTCTCATCAAAGGAAAGTGCGGGCTTTACCTCCACGCTGTATTCTGTGGTCCTGATCCGGTGGAGCAGACTTGTCACATGCCTGTGATCCCTGAGATTGTCGGCGCTGCGTCCGTATATGGGAACCGCACCATAGGGCTTCAATACGGTGTTTTCCCCTCCGCTGTTGCGCAGCGTCACCAGCATGACCTCCACCTTGGGGCGGCTTACCGGCACGAAGCTCAGAATCTCCGAGGTCAGACCAAAGGCCTTGCTCTCCCGCCTTACCTGATGCCACATCAGCCCTGCTGTCAGGCGGCTGATCTCTCCCTCTCCCATGGCCCGCCGGGCAGCCTGCGCTGCGCCTGCACCGGTGTCAGACCAGACGCCCCGGACCTCTATTCTGCACCAGAAATTCCTGGTGCTCCTGCTATTATGAAGCTCCTCTGCGCTGACGGGCTGCAGCAGGAAATGATTCTGATCTGTCTTACTGTCTCCGCCCAGCAGGGGAGTCACTGCACTCTTTAACCCGTTTTCCGATGCCAGCGGGAAATAGAGATATCCCGTGTCCTCCGGCTGTGGGAGAACAAATGTCCCTTTGTCGTCCTGATAAGTGTATCCTGTCATGATTGAGCCTCCTTGTTTATCATCCTGATTTTCAGTATAAAAAAAGACTCACTTGTAAAAAATGAGTCTTTTTTCAGAATAGTGTTATTTTTTTATTATTCCGATATCCACAAACCAGCGTACTTATACCATTCGTTCTACAGTCTCTTCTATTCTATATTCTCTGGCGCTTGATGCGTCTGTTTTGTTATTGGACCTCATACTAATCCCTACAATCGCAACAACAATGGCTGCAACTGCAAACGCAAAAATAATAGCCTTTTTTCCGGAGGGATTTTCCGTTTTACCGGCTGCTACAAGCCCTGTCAGAAGAATAACCAATGCCGCCAGCCACCACAAATATAGCGTAATCAGCGTCAGCCCGAAACCGACCATGCCCGCCACCATCAGTTCTTTCATCAGCCCCTGAGAGAGACTGAAATAATATACCGTAAAAATCTTATGGTATAAAACCAATACTCCTATTGAGAACACGATCCATAACACCAAAATTACTGCTCCACTCATATTTTTTCCTCCACCCTGAATCTTTTATCCTACTCCGCCTCTGCAGGCACATATCGCTCCAGAAATAAGGGATTAATACTGTCGCCATATGTCCTGCCATCATCCTCACGAAAATATACCGTTATTCCGATATCCCCAAAATCAGCAGCTTGTTTCTTCCGACACTCGTTCTCCCGCTTCCATTCCTCCTGTGAGGTAACCACGACTCCACACTTTCTTTCCTGGATAACCCTTACCCGATCCCCTGCATCAAATGGGTTAGGTATATCTACATAGGAATGTTCAAATCTTTCCGAACCGCCTTTTTCATCTGACAGACGCACTTCCCGGTTTTTCCGGTCTTTCTCCCTGCTATAGCAATAAAGCAGCTCGCCAGATGCATCAAAGTGAAGTGCCGCCACCGAATCTGCATGATTTAACCTATATTTCTCAATCATAAACGGCTGCTTCAATTTCTTTCCATGAAAATATGCCGGATCGCTCTCTGTAAAACATCCGCAAGATCTGAATATATCATCGTATCCGGGTTTGAACACTATGTAAACATATCCTTTTTTCTTATGTGCATAAAGCTCCAGACATTTTTCATCATATTGCATACGCTCATTCAACTGTTTCTTCAGTTTCTCATCCCTTGTTGTGTTTCCGAGTTCCATACGCGCCTGCGTCATCTTTTCAAAAGGAAAAGTAAAATGAACACAACGGCACCCTCCTACGGGCCGCCATGCTCATTGTCATTTATTCAGTCAGGACTACCGGCTTAGCCGGTAGCCTGCTCTGCGCCTATAAGGGGCTATTACCTGCTTGCGCCCAGAAGGCGCACTGATGGTCTGCCCACTGCACCACATTTTCAGCTGCCCCTTTCAGGGGCTTTTCAGTGCTTCCTTCTTCCGGCTCTGCCCCATATGGGGCTTGCTGGTTTGCTTTGACTTCCTACTGCCACTCCAAGTGGCTTATTTCTTGTTCTTCTTTACCGGCTCACCCGTAAACGGGTCAATGTACTCTACTAATGACATTTGGTCGTATTCCAGATCTTCTTTCAGCTGATTCTGGATATACGTTTTTATCGCAGCTGTGTTCTTCCCTTCTGTATCTACATAATACCCTCTGCACCAGAAATGCCTGTTTCCATATTTATATTTCAGGTTCGCATGCTTCTCGAATATCATCAAGGAACTTTTCCCTTTCAAATATCCTACAATTTCTGATACTGAGTATTTGGACGGTATCCATACTAGCATATGGATATGATCCGGGCAGCATTCCGCTTCTATGATCTCTATTCCTTTTCTGCGACACAGCGCCCCCAATATTTGGCCTACATCTGCTTTGATGTCTTTATAGATTACCTGTCTCCTATATTTTGGTGCAAAAACAATATGATACTTGCATTCCCATTTTGTATGGGCTAAACTATTTGTTGTGTCCACTTGGGCACCTCCTATGTTGCATTTTTGTGGTTTGCAGACCTACTTTTATACTAACACAGGAGTTTCTTTAATCTAAAGATTTTCCCTCCCCCTGCATAGCAGGGGGTTTATTTTTGTCTGTGACACAAATAGAATGGGGAAAGCAATCCAATCGCTTTCCCCATTAACAGAGTTTCAAAGTTACTTGCTTAGTTCTTCTAAGTGAGCTCCTATATAATTTAAGAATGAAGTTGTGCTTTCTAAGATATTAGAAAATGTTTCTGCATAATTTTCTTTTTGAACATCAAATACTTTTGATATTTTTTGATAACCTTTTCCTTTCCTATGCCCTGTTCCACTGGAGCGCAATTCCTGCAAATTTCTTAGGAACTTAATATGATCTTGATAGTCTGTAAGCTGTTTTTCTTGAAACCATGCCTCTAATTTTGATATGCTCCCGACCAGCTTTTCGTATGTCCCCGTTAGTTGTGCTACAATTTCCTTTTCATTTAAGGAATCCAGCACTACTTTAACCAATGATAGCACCAGCATATCCATTTCGACAATAGAGTTATTGATTGGAATACGTAGTCCTTCAAAATTATATAAATCCTGTTCATCAAGTTCTAAGAACAATGGCCATCCCATTTTTTCAGTAAATTGACGATTGATCTTCAAATAAGTATTTTTGAAGATGAAATCTAATGATTGTGGGTCTGTAGGCAATGACATAAAATCTCTTCTGAACTTTGTGTCACTTAATTTTGCATCAAGTGCTTTGTTAAATCCTCGCCAATAGTATTGCTCTTGTTCGCTTGGTAAATCTCTGCCCAAGTCACCAAGATATACCGAAACATACCCCGTATTTTGATTATCAATATAAAGAGACCACAATGTACCACATCGTATAATGCAATCTTCGACCTTATATATTTCTGGCTTTGAATAATACTTATTTAGAACAGCCGAATCAAAGAATACCGGAGTCAAATAATGTGGGGCAGTAGGATTTGCACCAAAATAATTGCTCAATTTACTCGGATCACAAGTATGGTGTATTTCTCTACCGTCATTGTCAACACCAATAATAAAATCAATATAATGCTTCTCTTTGTTATAGGGCCAAATATTACAATCTTTAAGTTCGCATCCAAATAGTACTTTTTTCCCGAATAGAATAGAAAAACTTTCTTGCCGAACTCCTGTATGGCATCTGCCTGTATTCACTGTGTAAAAAATGGTATTGTCTTCATTACGATAAGCGATCCCATCTGTTGGGAAATTTTCTCCAGTAATGTCAACACAACGACTATCAATGTGCATGATGAGTGCCATATTCTTTACAGCGAGATAGCTTTTGAGATACCGCTTATGTATGCTAACTAAATTGTCACCAGATATTTTTATAACAGAAATATCGTTCTCCAAATCGATATATTCTTTGGATTGTGAATTATAGTAAAGGTTAAAAAGAAATCTAAATTCTTCTACAATTTCTATGTTATCATTTGCCAAGCCATTATAATCTCTTTTAATAACTAAGGGCTCCATGTTAGAATCGTTATTCCATTTATGATATACAGCTTCTCCCGAATCCCATGCGCCATAAACGGTGATCCCGGGTAATAACGAACTATGAATGTCATAGGAATCCGTTTCTAATTGTCCCTCTGCCTCATTTGCTGAAATGAGATAGCTTTGAAAAAATATATCCCACTTATCATCCTTTTTGCTGCCATATACAGGTACGAATATTCCTTTACCCCAATCGTTTTCAATCCATTCTCTGATTGGGACTTGATAAATATAGCTCTTATCCATCTTGAGTCCCCCCTGTTTTAATTGTCAATTATAATTTAATTTTACTGCACAATTCAGAAATCGTCAATTATACATTCTTCTTAGATAGAGTAAACTTACTGTCAGTTGGAGAGTCGCAGAGAGTTCCTGCTATAGATCTGTCCAGACTTGGTTTTCTTAAGTCTACTGCTTTCCTGTACCTGTTGTCAAATATTA
>JAGANP010000384.1 GCA_017624175.1 Lachnospiraceae bacterium
ATAAGGGAAACAGCCATATGGTATCCCATACGTGATATCCCCCACCTTTCCTGTTTCTAATGCCGATGTGAAAAAAGAAGAGGTATCCTCCAAAAGGCCGTCTAAAGGCTCCAAATATCCCTGGGCAGCGCTTTCCTGCACATTTATCGCATATTCCGCCAGAAGATCCGGGCCTTTCCCCGCCGCCATCTCCAGCTGTATCCGCCTGCGGTAATCCTCCGGATTTTCTTCCTCTTCCACAGTAATAATGGTCACCCGATATTTGTTATTGGCCCGATTATAATCAGCTGCCATCTTTTGCAGGCCGATGGAAACAATATTCACCACAACGGTAATCTCCTGCCTTTCCACCGTCTGCGTCAGGTCTGCTGCTTTAGCCGTCAGAAGATGCTGCGTTCCTCCATATTCCACCAGGAACCGCAGATCCCCGTTTTCCTGAAAACTCACCCCATACAGCTTTTCCACAGGATAATCTTCCTCCAGAAAAGAAAACAGCTCCCGGACTCCGTTTTCTTCATATATCCATACATGGTTGGCATCCGCCAGAAAAAGCTCCCCTGCGGGCGAATAGGCAATGCTGAAATCCTCATATTGGCTGATTTCATCCGTAACCCGCAGCTGTATCTGTCCATCCGGCTCATCCCACAGAACCAGTTCCTCCTGTTCAAAGCCATACCAGAGAGTGCTCCCCTGGCTGGGGTTCTCCAATATACCCATGACCTTGCCTGTCAGATTCTGGCTATAATCCCGCTGCCCGGACTCATTGAAAACAGTCAGCTCCCCACCGTCAGCAGAGACGGCCCAAAGCTTTCCCGCCGTCTGATACCAGGATGCGCCATACACCTCCTCCGGTATTTCCAGCAGGATTTCGGACGTACCGTCCCATCTGAAATATTCCAGATAGCGTTTTTCCTCTGTCAGAGAGCGTCTCTCCAGCAGCACCCCCTCCGGAGCGACACCAGCCAACGCTTCTACCAGCATGCTGGGATTGTCGCCCCATTCATAGGAGATCACATATTGCTCCCAATGTGCATACGGCGGTGCCAGCACCTGAATACAGGCGCCCCTGCTGATGGTCGTGGCTGCCTCCGTCTCCGTCAGCTGTGAGAGGACATACCGGCTGCCATTCCAGAAATGGGCCTCCGTCTCTCTGGCTGACCAATTATCATTTTGCAGAACCTCCGCAGTCATTGCCTCTTCCGCTACGGACAATTCTTCCTCATTCAGCCTGTAATCTACGGGCGATGCTTCTGTTTCATTCGGAACAGGCTGCGGGATCTCCCCACAGCCTGTCAGCAAAATACACCCCAATACGATACTGCTTATCCCTATCCTTATTCGATGGAAAACCGGCATCTTTCTCTTCCCCTTTTTAATTTTGTCGTTTTTTCACGATCGTGTTGGCCAAATAATAGCATGTCCTTATTTTATTGTCAATATTTACGACCCAACTTTAGGATTATCCTGTGTCGGAACCTCTTTTCTTCGACATAAACCGCACAGAGTCCCCTATAAACATCAAAAGCCCCCGGGCATAACGCCCGGGGGCAACCGTAACAGGAACTATACCGGAAGCTCCGCTTTACTGCACGGCCTTAAAGGCCTCCTCCAGATCCTCCAGGATATCCTCAATGTGCTCCGTACCGATGGACAGGCGGATGGTGTTGGGCTTAATGCCCTGATCCGCCAGTTCCTCCTCGCTGAGCTGGGAATGGGTGGTGGAAGCCGGATGAATCACCAGGCTCTTGACGTCCGCCACATTGGCCAGCAGGGAGAACAGCTCCAGATTGTCAATGAAATCCTTGGCTTTCCGGGCATCTCCCTTGATCTCAAAGGTGAAGATGGAACCGCCGCCGTTGGGGAAATATTTCCGGTACAGCTCCTGCTGCCGGGGATCCGCAGAGACAGAGGGATGATGCACCTTCTCCACCTGGGGATGCTTCTCCAGATACTGCACTACCTTCAGCGCATTTTCCACATGGCGCTCCACTCTCAGGGACAGCGTCTCCAGGCCCTGCAGGAAGATAAAGGCATGGAACGGGGACAGAGTCGCTCCGGTATCCCGCAGCAGAATCGCACGGATCTTGGTCACAAAAGCGGCCGGCCCCACTGCCTTGGTGAAGCTGACGCCATGGTAGCTGGGGTTGGGCTCCGTCAGAGAGGGGAATTTACCGCTGGCCTCCCAGTCAAATTTCCCGCTGTCCACGATGACGCCGCCGATGGTGGTGCCGTGCCCGCCGATGAACTTGGTGGCAGAATGCACGACGATGTCTGCGCCGTATTCAATGGGACGCACCAGATACGGGGTGGCAAAGGTATTGTCCACCGCCAGGGGAATCTGATGAGCATGGGCGATCTGGGCCAGCTTCTCGATATCCACCACATCGGAGTTGGGGTTGCCCAGGGTCTCGATGAACAGCACCTTGGTATTGTCCCGGATCGCCGCCTCCACCTCTTCATAATTGAAAGGATCCACAAAAGTGGTGCTGATGCCGTAGTCGGCCAGGGTATGTGCCAGCAGATTGTATGTACCGCCGTAAATGTTCTTGGCCGCCACGATATGATCCCCCGCATGAGCCAGATTTTCAAAGGTATATGCTATGGCCGCCGCACCGGAGCCCACAGCCAGCGCTGCCACGCCGCCCTCCAGAGCCGCCATTCTCTTCTCAAACACATTCTCCGTGGGATTGGTCAGCCTGCCGTAGATATTGCCTGCATCGCTTAAGTTAAATCGTGCCTGCGCATGATCGCTGTTGCGGAACACATAGGATGAGGTCTGATAGATGGGAACCGCTCTGGCATCCGTCACCGGATCCGGCTGCTCCTGCCCTACGTGAAGCTGTAATGTCTCAAATCTTAAATTCCTCTCTGCATACGCCTTTTTGCTCATAAACCCGTCCTCACTTTCTTAATTAATATAATTCCTATCGGTTTACAGGGAATGATAAACCAAATTTCTCCATTTGTCAACTGCATTTTTAATTTTTACATAAATATTTCCTGCGGAACCCCCTGCCTTCAGAAAGGCGGCTCACTTCTCCGGTTGGTTTACGGACGTATTGTGTCTCCGGTATTCGTTCGGCGTACAGCCCACCATGTTCAGAAAATGCCGGTTGAAATTGGACAGGTTATTATAGCCGCAGTCAAAGGCAATCTCCGCTATCTTCTTCTCCGTAGCCGTCAGCGCCTCGCAGGCCGCATTGATCCGCAGCTGGGTCAGATGCTCGATAGCGCCGATTCCCACCGCCTTTTTAAAGCAGTTCATAAAATGGCTCTTACTGAGATGCACCAGCTCCGCCAGCTGACCGATGGTAATATCCTCCCGGAAGTTCTCTGCCATATATTCCAGGGCGGGGCGGACGATACCGCTGTAGCTGATCCCGTTATCCTGCCGGTATATCCTGTCCTCGTCCCCCTCCAGCAGCCAGAACAGCCGCAGCAGCTCGCTTTTCAGCAGCAGGTCCATCCTGGCCTGATTGCTGTGGGCACAGGAAAAGATCCGGCTCACCGCTTCCTTTATCCCGGGATAATCCCCTGCCTCCCGGGGGATATAGACATCCAGCTTTCTGGTGCCGTTTATCACCGGCCGGATACACTCACTGCTGCAGCGGTCGTTGCTGTTTGCCCCCAGCATGATGGGGTTGAAGACCAGCGCATGATAGATCAGCTCGCTGTCCCGGTAGGGATAGGCGGCATGCAGCATATTCGGGGGCAGAATCAGGATATCCCCCTCCCCCGCCTCAAATCTGCGGTTGTCACAGATAAACTCTCCCCGCCCCCGCAGAATATAGTTGAGTTCAAATTCATTATGCCAATGCATCGGCACATTCATAAATTCCTCGGGAAGGCGGCATTCATAGTAGCTGTACGGGATCAGCGCCGTGCTGTGCCGTCTCTTTTCCTCTGTTTCCCTGCTTGGTATCATTTCTTTCCTTTCATAATAGGATCATATCAGTTGTGGGTAGTATTTTAGTAGTAATATTCCGCATGCAATAGTATCATATCATCAAGACGATGCCTTTTCAAGGGACATCGCCCCTAATGAGTAAAAAAACAAGGAGGGTGCATATGAAATTTGTAAATGACAACGGCGCATTGGTTTTTTATCACCAGGGGGAAATGGTCAGAATTGAAGCCTGGGGAGAAGATTCTTTTCGTGTGCGGTCCGCTATGGCTTCCCGTTTTACCGGGAACGATTGGGCATTAACGGAAACCGTGGACAAAAAAGAGGCGCAGATTACGATCACGGAGGAAGATCACTGGGTGGGGGACGGCACCATCGACAAAAAAGAGA
>JAGANP010000385.1 GCA_017624175.1 Lachnospiraceae bacterium
ACGCCCGACCAGGTCATCGAAACCATATTAAAGCTCTGTGAGAACAGATAAAAAGAGGTAAGCATGGAAGTAAGACTTGCAACCAGCGCCGGTTTCTGCTTTGGCGTAAAGCGGGCGGTGGATACGGTGTATGAACAGCTGCAAACAGGGAAAACTATATATACCTATGGCCCCATCGTGCATAATGAAGAGGTCGTAAAGGAACTGGCCGAAAAGGGTGTGCGGGTCATTGAAAGCAGGCAGGAGCTGGAAGGGCTGCCGGATCGGCGGGCGGGCACAGTGATTATCAGGGCCCACGGCGTGCCCTGGGAGGTGCAGCGCTGCATGGAGCAGAAAGGCTGGGAGGTCATTGACGCCACATGCCCCTTTGTCAAGCGGATTCACAAAATCGTGGAGGAGAGGAGCAGCCGGGGAGAGCATATCCTGGTGGTGGGCAGTCCCTCACATCCCGAGGTAGAGGGCATTGTGGGCTGGTGCAGGGGCCCGGTGGAGGTACTGGAAAGTATCGAAGAGGCCGAAAAATACGTTCCGCCGGAGGGAAAAAAGCTTACGCTGGTGGCTCAGACGACATTTAATTACAATAAATTTCAACATATAGTTGAAATTTTTGAGAAAAAAGGTTACAATGTTAGTATTGTGAATACTATCTGCAATGCAACAGAGGATAGGCAGAAGGAAGCACGGGAAGTAGCAGCGGAAGCTGATGCCATGATTGTAATAGGAGGTAAACACAGTTCCAATACTGCAAAGCTCTATGAGATCTGCAGGGAGGTGTGTGATAATACCTATTTTATACAGACACTGGATGACTTGCATTTAGAACTACCTAAATCAGCTCGACTGGTGGGCATTACTGCAGGGGCTTCCACCCCAAATAAATTAATAGAGGAGGTTCAAAATTATGTCAGAATTAACTTTTGAACAAATGCTGGAAGAATCATTAAAAACAATACATGCAGGAGAGGTAGTGGAAGGCACTGTCATCGATGTGAAGCCGGATGAGATCGTACTGAACATCGGATACAAGTCAGACGGCATTCTTACCAAGAGTGAATACTCCAATGACCAGAGCCTGGATCTGACCACTGTAGTAAAGGTTGGCGACACCATGGAGACCAAGATTCTGAAAGTAAATGACGGGGAGGGACAGGTAGTCCTGACCTACAAGCGTCTGGCAGCAGACAGAGGCAATAAGCGGATTGAGGAAGCTTACAACAACAAGGAAGTATTAAAGGCAACGGTAACCCAGGTACTGGACGGCGGCCTCAGCGTAGTAGTTGACGAAGTGAGGATCTTTATTCCCGCAAGCCTGGTATCCGATTCCTATGAAAAGGATCTGACCAAGTATGCAGGCCAGGAGATTGAATTCGTGATTACCGAGTACAATCCCAAGAGAAGAAGATATATCGGTGACCGCAGACAGCTGCTGAATGCCAGAAAGGCAGAAATGCAGAAAGAACTGTTTGCAAGGATCCATGAGGGCGATATCGTGGAAGGCACGGTAAAGAATGTTACCGACTTCGGCGCATTCATTGATCTGGGCGGTGCAGACGGGCTGCTGCATATCTCCGAGATGTCCTGGGGCAGAATGGAGCATCCCAAGAAGGTATTCAAGGTGGGTGAGAAGCTGTCTGTGCTGATCAAGGAGATCAACGGCAACAAGATTGCCCTGTCCCTGAAGTTTGATGATGCCAACCCCTGGAAAGATGCCGGTTCCAAATATGCTATCGGCTCTGTAGTTACCGGCAGGGTGGCCAGAATGACCGATTTCGGTGCGTTTGTGGAGCTGGAGCCCGGCGTGGATGCGCTGCTGCATGTATCCCAGATCTCCAAGGAGCACATTGAGAAGCCTGCAGATGTACTGCATGTAAACGATGAAGTAACCGCCAAGGTGGTTGACTTCAATGAGGCTGACAGAAAGATCTCTCTGAGCATCAAGGCACTGAGCGCTCCCGAGTCTTCCGCAAAGGATGAGGACAGCGATGCGGATGTGGTGTCTGTGGATATTGATGCAGTGATCGCAGCAGAAGAAGAGTAAGGTGCGGTAAAAAGAATGGAATATGATTACGAATATTTAAAAAAGCAGATATTGAGTCTGACGACCATTGATCTGAATGCTTATAAGGAGCGTCAGATGAAGCGCCGGATCGATACCCTGATTGCCAAGCACCAGATTGTCGGTTATGATAAGTATGTGCAGGCGCTTAAGACAGATAAGGCTCTGTTTGAGGAATTTGTCAATTATATTACCATTAATGTATCTGAGTTTTATCGTAATCCGGATCAGTGGAAGATGCTGGATGAGCAGATTATTCCGGAATTGATCGGGAAGTTCGGTAAGAACCTGAAGGTATGGAGCGCAGCTTGCTCCACCGGGGATGAACCCTATTCCCTGGTGATGGCATTATCCAGACATATTCCGCTGAACCAGATTCATATCATTGCCACCGATCTGGACAAGCAGGTGATTGCAAAGGCAAAAGTGGGATTATATCACGAAAAAAGCGTAGAATCGGTTCCTGCAGACCTGAAGAAGAAGTATTTTACCCAGGTGGGTCCGGCCTACAAGATTGCAGACGAGATCAAGGCCAGGGTGGAGTTCCGGGAACATGATCTGCTGAAAGATCCGTATCCCAGTGACTGCCATCTGATCGTGTGCAGGAATGTGCTGATCTACTTCACGGAGGAAGTGAAGGAAGAGATTTTTGCGAAATTCCAGAAGAATCTGAAGCCGGGCGGTTTGCTGTTTATCGGCAGTACGGAGCAGATTATCAACCATCGTGAATTAGGTTACGCCAGAAAGAGTTCTTTCTTTTATGAGAGACCAATGTAAAAGAGAAGCAATAAAACAAACCCCATGGGATTTTCTCATGGGGTTTTGCAAATGCAGTTCTAATAAGTGGATGCCATCATGGCCAGGATATGATTGGCGTAGGCAGTGAAAGCAGAACGGTTCTTTTTCAATTCGTCCGTCAGCTCAAAAAAGATCTCCTTACTCTTATAGTCCCGTTTAAAAAAAGGCTCTATCAGTATATCCCACTGGGGCAGATAACAGGAAAATTTCCGGGTATAGCAGGTGGACGCCGTGGCCGGGATCCGGTACTCCTTATCCACAAAAGTGGCTACGGATTTGTGCAGGGCCACGTCCTCCGTGGGCAGATAGTAGTAATCCCGGTAGTTGGAATAATAGTATTTCAGCTCTTCCTCGTAGATCGGGACCCGCAGCTGGGCTTCGGCACCCAAGCCCTTGAAATAGCAGCAGTTGGCGGAAGCGGAGACCTCTGTGGGAAGCGGAGTCGGCAGGGTCAGTGTCATCACCAGCTCCTGACGTTTATTACCGGCCAGATCCTTATAGGAATTGGCCTGCACCTTGCGGGCCTTTACCGTGTCGCTAAACAGATCACAGTAGGCCAGTATGGGCAGGATCAGCAGCATTCCCCGCAGATCATCCGCATTGTGCAGCAGCAGGGATTTTTCGGAAAACTCCGAGGGAAGCTTTACATAGTCATGATATACCCCGATCAGTTCCCCACCGGAAAATACATCCTCCCGCTTCACTTCCAGAAACTGTTCAATGGTTTTCTGTTTACAGTTGGGCAGCTTCAGAAAATATTTGTAGGGAGATACCCGCTTGTAGATATCGAAGCCGGTAAAACCGTCAAAACTGTAGGGAAGCTGCAGCTGCTGGCATTTCTGCTGGATAAAGGGCAGATCAAAATTGTTGCCGTTAAAATG
>JAGANP010000386.1 GCA_017624175.1 Lachnospiraceae bacterium
CACATCCGATAAATCCCTATCGGCACTATGGTGTGATAAGTTCAAACAGAAAGCTCACGACTGAACTGTTACATTTTGCAAATACTGTTTATAAGAGGAGAATTACTATGTTCCATAGAATACGTGATTTAAGAGAAGACGCTGACTTGACCCAGACGGAGCTCAGTAAATACCTGAACATCTCTCAGCGTGCTTACTCACATTATGAAAATGGTACGCGGGACATCCCGACCAATGTTTTAATCTCAATTGCTGATTTTTATCAGGTAAGCACCGACTATCTGCTGGAGCGCACCAATCGAAAAGAAGTTTTAATTTAGACGCAAAGAACCACAGACCGTCAAAAAGTCTGTGGCTCTTTTCCTATACATAATACTTCGCCTGTGCATTCCACAGCTCAGTGTACTTCCCGCCCAAAGTCAGCAGCCCCTCGTGGCTGCCTTTCTCGATGACCTGCCCCTGGTGGAACACCGCAATCTCATCACAGAACCGGCAGGAGGAAAGCCGGTGGCTGATATAGATCGCCGTCTTATCCTCCACGATTTCGTTTAAGCGGGCATAGATCTCATACTCCGACATGGGGTCCAGCGCCGCCGTGGGCTCATCCAGCACCCGGAAAGGAGCATCCCGGTACAGGCTTCTGGCAATGGCCAGCTTCTGCTCCTCTCCGCCGGATATCTGGATCCCCTCATCGGAATCCTCATGCTGATACAGCCGGGTTTCTAACCCTTTCGCTGCCTTGGTCCGATACCACTCGGACAGTCCCGCTTTCTCCAGACACTCCTCTGCCCTGGTCTCGTCATAGTCTGTGCCGACAGCAATATTTTCCCCGATGGACGCATCCAGCAGTTAAAAATCCTGGAACACTACGGAGAATACGGACATATATTCCCGGTAATTATACTTTCGGATATTGATGCCGTTTAACAGAATCTCCCCCCTCCGTGGGATCATAGAGCCTGCAAAGCAGCTTGATAAAGGTGGTCTTGCTTTTGTCTTGCAGCAATCCGATAAGTTCCCAGGCTTTCCAGATAGCCCTTGACGCCGCTTGCTGACAGAAATTTCCGTGGAAAAGGCGCCGTCCTCGCTGTTTCTGTTGAGATACCCCTGATACCTCTCAATAATGGTATCGATACGAACCAGGCCATAGCCATGCTCCTTTCCCTTTGTGGTCTTCTGCTTTTTCCGGGCATTGGTATTGGTAAAGGAAATATAGAGTTGGGTATTCTTCATATCCATATAGACCCGGATCAGCCGTTCTCCCCGGGGCAGCTGCATACAAGCTTCTATGGCGTTATCAAAGAGCTTCCCCAGGATAATACACAGATCAATCTCCATTATGGACAGGGATACCGGCACATGGGCGTCCGCCTTAACGGTAATTCCCTTTTCCCTGTCCAGTGAAATCTTGCTGTTCATCTGCCGCAGGCGTTTGGCCAGCTGCCCCCCGCTCATTTCTCCCATTTCAATATCCAGCAGCAGGATATCCATATCCTCCTGCTCCTTCCGCTTTCCGGTATCACCGGACTGCTCTCCCAGCACTCTCAGTATTTCCCCGCCGCAGTCTCTCTACTCACCATCCAGTTCCACATAAATGGGCTCATGCCCCACCGCCGGCAGAAACTTTTCCAGCAGATCCTCCATTCTCATACGGATACTGGAGGTGTTCATACAGGGGTGACACCCGAAGTATTCTCCCTGCAGAATATCCCTGTCCATCAGCAACTGTACCTGATGACCGGCATCGTTCATCAGTCCCATGACACTGACGCTGCCGGGACTGATCTGCAGATACCGTTCCATATAGACAGCCTCCGCAAAGGACAGTCTGGAGCTGCCGATCTGCTTTGACAGTTCTTTCGTTTTAAACCTCTTATCTCCCGGCATCATCAGCAGATAGAATTTCGTCCGCTGCTGGTTGCAGAGAAACAAATTTTTACAGATCACGGCACCGGCCAGCGCCTCGTCCACCGCCTGACAGGCCTCCATGGTGTTGGCCTCCCGGTGGTCGATCCGCTCAAACGAAATTCCCCGCTGCTCAAGCAGCGCATACACAGCCAGTTCCCGCTCCCGGCGGTAATACCGCTCGTCCAAAGCCGGGGCGCCGGGCTGCAGCACCAGCTTCTCCTCTACCGGCAGAGCCTTTCCCCGATACCAGCCGATCAGCCCCTCTTTTTTCGCATAATAACCTGCACTGGTCTTTAGAATAACGGAAAGCCGATCCCCTGGCTCCACCTCCAGCAGCGTATCCGCATAGTCGCTGAAATGCAGTTTTTCCTCGCCATCCTGATAAGTCCAATCCACCGGACCGTCAAATTCGATTCCGGTGGAAAGCTGCCTCCAGCGTGCCATATCGCCTTTCTGCTCCACCGGTTCCACCGCACTGTCAAAATACCGGATATGTACTGCGGCCTCCCGGCCCTCCTGATGCTCCTCAGCCTGCACTACGGGGAATCCGTCATACCCCATCCACCGGATCTGCTCCATCCCGGCCCGGCTGTCAGGAATCTCTATGCCGTTGAGCTGGCCGGAGCGCTTTAATCCATTGCCCCCGTCAATACAGAGAATCTGCCGCTCTGTCTCAAAGACAGGACTCACATCCTCCCGATCCGTCCGGTACAGACAGGTGGGCCAGTGCCCCGTTACCACAATATAGTCCTGAAAGGCAAAGCCCTGGCTTAAGAAATCATCATTTTTCAGCAATGCCTCCGGTGCCGTCTTCGCCAAAGCCTCCAGCTCCTCTGTGGGTACACCCCCATGGACAAAGAGGTATTTACCCGCCGTCAGAATCGTGGGCCTGGTCCATAAGAATTCCAGTTCCTCATGAAACTGCTCCTTCATCCGGCGCAGATACTCCGCCGCTTTCTCTCCCGTCACCTGTCCGGCCGGAATCCCCATATCCGCCAGCATCTCATGAAACAGGCTGCCGTCCCAGACTTTTTCGGCCCAGCGCAGGAACCCTGCCCATTCCTCCGCTCCTTCCGGGGAATCATTATCTGCCTTCCGGAGCCGTCCTAAGTCCACATTCCCCATGGACACATACACCGGATGCTGCCGTGCCAGATCCATCACATACTGTACCACACGCAGGCTCTCCGGTCCCTTTTCAATCAGATCGCCCACGATAATCAGAATATCCTCCCCACTGTAATGCATTTGCCGCAGCAGCTGTATAAACCGGTCCAGATGTCCGTGGATATCGCTGACCACCAGAAGCCGCTGCCCCGGCCTGGTTTCAATCTGCTGTATGGTTGTACTAATCTGATGTGCCATATTTTCCTCCCCCGTAAGCTGCCTAAATTCAGACGTGCAATATCTAACTAAGTATACCCTACTCCCCCAAAAAAGGAAATAGGGTATCTGCATTTTACTGTTGCCTGGCCCCCGGCAGTCGCCTGCGGATCAGCCGGTTTTTCAGTTTCTTTCCGTTAAAGGGGAACAAGGGATACAGATAGCTGCGATGGGACAGCGTCTTATTGCAGCACATACAGATCCCCGTCACCAGCAGTCCCGCCCCGTAGCCCCAGCCGCCGAACAGAGCAGTCAGCACCAGCGTGTTGATCCGCATGAATTTCAGCGCATAGCTCAGCTCATAATTGGCCTGGGTATAATTGGCAATGGCCACAAAGGCCATATACAGCATGACCTCGGAGGAAAACCAGCCGCTGTTGACCGAAAACTCCCCCAGCACCAGCGCCGCCATGACGCTCAAAGGGGTACTGAGCATATTGGGGGTATTCACCGCTGCCAGACGCAGGCCGTCTATGGCCAGCTCCAGGATCAGGAACTGCCAGACCAGCGGAATATTGGGCGGCTCCTGGAGCATAATGAATGCAAAGCCCTGCGGAATCCACTGGGGATGCTCCATCAGCAGCAGAAAGGTGGGCGTCAGCAGATAGGTCAGCAGCGCAATGAGAAACCGGGTGATGCGCAGATAAGTGCCGGTTACCGGCGGAAAATAATAGTCGTCCGCCTCCTCCACCACATCAAAGATCGTGGTGGGCAGGATCATGGCGGAGGGGGAATTATCCACCAGCAGGATCACATTGCCCTCCAGCACCTGGGCCGCCGCCGTGTCCGGCCGTTCGGTATATTTGAATTTGGGAAAGGGATTCCACCACCGGCCCGGCACCAGGCATTCTGCCAGGGACTCCTGATTCATGGTCAGGGAATCCACCTGAATCTTCTGAATCTTCCCCTTGATCTCCTCCAGAAACCCGTGATCCACCCGGGAATCCATATAGCAGAGCACAATATCCGTCTTGGAGCTTTTTCCTGCACTCATCATCTCCATCCGCAGATCCGTATCCCGGATCCGCCGCCGGATCAGCGCCGTGTTGAAAATCACGGTCTCCACAAAACCGTCCTTGGAGCCCCGCAGCACCTTGTCCTTTTCCGGCTCCTCCACATTTCGGGCCGGATAGGTACGGGCGTCGATCAGCACCGCCTCCCTGTAGCCGTCGATCAGCAGAGCAAAGACCCCGGAAAGCACATTGGAGATGACTTTTTCCCACTCCTTTTCCTGATCCACCTCGATATAAGGAATGCTTTTCTTCAGCAGCAGGGCGGCATCCCGGGGCATCTCCTCTGCTTTCAGATCCATAAAATACTGCAGCAGCTTCTGCATCAGATCATCCTTACAGAAACCATCTATAAAATACAGGCTGGCCTCCCGGCCCCCGATCTCTATGGTTCGTGTCACCACATCAAAATTTAAGTCCGTAGCCAGCTTCCGGTTCAGATAAGCCTTGTCCGTCTCCAGCCTGCCGCTGATACTGCCGCCCCTCTGGCGACTCTGCTCTCCCGCATCCGTGGGCAGCTGGCCGCTGTACTGATTCTCCTGTTTCCCTTGTTCAGACATAAAAAACTCCCTTCCTGGAACAACCCTTTTTATGGGATATTGTTCCAAGAAGGGAAAATATTTATTCCTGTTACACCACGTTTTTGACTCACCGCATCTCTTTCTTACCCTTCTGCCCCTGCGGTAATCAGAATCTCCACAATTTCCGTAAAGCCCTTCTCTGAAGCGTAATACAATACCGTATGTCCATAATTATCCGCAAGGTTCACATCTGCGCCGCACTCCACTAGCAGGGCGGCGGCATCATTCCTGCCGTTATAGGCAGCAATCAGCAGGGGTGTCGCCCCCTCCTCGGTTCTAGCATCTAATTGTGCCTTTGCATCGATGATTGCCTGGCAGAGAAATCGGTTCCCCTGTCCTGCGGCAAAATGCAGCGGCGTTCTGCCGTCCAGAAGCCCCTTGTTGGCATCTGCCCCCGCTTCAAGCAGCAGCCGTGCAATCAGCAGATTCCCTCCCATACAGGCAAGTATCAGCGGAGTCTCCCCTGCGTCGTTTACTGCATTGATATCCGCACTCCCGATCAATTTCTTAACCACTTCCGACTGATCATTATAGCAGGCCTGATGCAGCGGGGTATTTCCGCTGCTGTCTGCACTGTCATCGGCGGTCTCCTCCAGAATATCCCGCAGTCCGAAAGCCGTCGCATAATCAATCGCCTTATGTCCGTCATGATCCGCAATAGTGATATCCGCTCCGCTTGCAATCAGGTATTTTGCGGTTTCGCTGCGTCCGGCTTCGATTGTGTACATCAGCGGTGTTTTTCCGCTGTTGTCCGTGGCATTGAGATCCGCTCCGGCCTCCACCAGCAGAGCCACGATTTCCTTATTTCCGCTTTGAGATATGGCATGAAGCGGCGAAAGTCCCGCATTATTGGCCAGAGAAGCATCCGCTCCGCCATCCAGCAGCAGCTTTACAATGTCCCGCACCCCTTTTTTACAGGCGTAAAACAGAGCGGTATTTCCTGCCTGGTCCCGTTTATCCAGATCAATGCCGCCCTTTTTCAGAAAAGCCTGCACAACCCCTTTTTGTCCGTTCTTACAGGCGTTTATGAAAATCAGACTGTTATCCATGCTCATCCCCTCCTCTATGAATTCATCAGTATCAGCTTCACAAGCGGCTCGTTATCCGCATCTGAAGCGATCTCCAGCCCCGTCTTTCCTGCGTTGTTGACCGCCTCGGCATTTTGAAAGCCGAACTCAAACAGCATTTCCGCCATCTCCTTGGCTGTATTATCCGAACGGTTTCTGGCAGCATAGTGAAGCACTGTATCCCCATTCTGATCTGCAGCGTCCAGATCCGCCCCTTTCTCTAAAAGCGTAACCTGCAGATCCGTATCCTCACAGAACCGGGAAACCAGCATCAGCGGCGTCACGCCCATCAGATCGGAAAGATTGACATCACATCCGCCCTCCATCAGCGCCACGGCGAAATGGTAATCCATCTGGCCGCTATGATAGCATTTCCGGCAGGCAAGCGTAAGCGCCGTATCGGAGTTGTCATTAATTCTTGCATCCTTTTCCATTCCTGCCGCCCAAAGCAGCCGCAGCAGCTTCCTGCAGAGGCTGTTGTCATTTTTCTGCCAGAAAGGTTCTCCCTCCGGATCTCCGGCCTTCAGCAGCCGGGCAAGACAGGTTTCGCCATCCGCATTCTTACCGTTCGGATCTGCTCCGGCCTCCAGCAGAAGCTTCGCTGCCTCCAGATCCAATAGAAGACAGGCTGCAGCAAGAGGAGTCATCCCGGCAAATTCTCCGTCATCTGCCGTTTCATTGATGGCAGCGCCAGCCTTGATCAGGTTCCGAAGGCTCTCCACATCCTTTTTCCCGATTGCCTGGAAAACCGTCATACCGCCGGTTGCCGTTGCCGCCTCATCGCCGGTAAGGATCGCCGCTGCTTCTTTTACACCGCTGTTCATGGCCAGTTCAAGAGCAGTCATGCCATAATCATTCCTCTCCTCGGTATCCACTCCCGCATCTACCAGAGCACGGATACAGCGCAGATATCCGGCTGTCTGCTCCTCTTCGCTGATCCTCCTGCCCCGGTCCACA
>JAGANP010000387.1 GCA_017624175.1 Lachnospiraceae bacterium
GTGGTTTGTGCAGAAGACCGGATTTACGGAACGCAATATACGGGGCGATCACTTTACTTATGAGAGGGATGGTATAGAAGAAATCATTAATTTACAGCCTGACCGTGGGAAAGCAAAGGGATATCAGATTCAGCAGATACGGAAAATATTTTCTAAATATGGTCTTGGAGGTGAAGAACATGAATGATTATCGTATCATTTTTTATTGGAGCAGTACGGATCATTGTTTTCTGACAGAGGTTCCGGCACTGCCGGGATGTATGTCTGACGGCAAAACGATTGAAGAAGCAATCACCAATACCCAAAGTATTATTGCAGACTGGATAGAGACTGCACAGGAGTCAGGCCGTCCTGTCCCCCCCGAAGACAATTCCTCCGAATTGCAGTCCACTAATCCCTCTGTAACGGAGCTGGCTCTGTATATCCTGGAAAAAACAGGCAAAATAACGACCATGAAGCTGCAGAAGCTTGTGTATTACTGTCAGGCATGGTGCCTGGCATGGTGTGATATGCCTCTGTGCAATACCCAGTTCTATGACTGGAAAGACGGGCCGGTTTCCCGGGAACTTTTTGACTCCCACCAGGGGAGACGGGTTATTGATGCCCGGTTTTATCAGGGGGAATCACACACCTTCAGCAGTTCAGAGCAGCAGCTGATCTCCGCAGTGCTGCGTGTTTATGGAGATAAGGATGCCCAGTGGCTCAGTAATCTGACACATTATGAAGCCCCCTGGAAAGATACCCGCAATCACCTTACCGCCGATCAGCCGGACGATAAATGCATCAGCCAGGATGCCATAAAAGCCTATTACGGCATTGTCAGAAACAGATAAAAACGTATATAAGAGGGAAGCCCTTCAAAGCGGGGTTTCCCTCTTGCACATTACAGCTTGCTGCCCTTGGCGCCCTTGCTGCCGCCCAGCTTTACACCGGCCAGCACGTTGGTCTCAAAGGAGAAAGTCAGTTTTTCATTTTCCCGGAAACGCTTCAGAGCCAGCTGGATCAGGCGGTCCAGCAGCTGTGTATATTTCAGGCCCAGGGGCTCCCAGAGATAGAAAGAAAGGGAGCCGGGAATCGTGTTGATCTCATTTAAATAAACCTTGTCGGTTTCCTTATCGATCATAAAGTCGATGCGGGCCACGCCGCTGCAGCCCAGGCACTGAAAGGCCTTAACGGCCATCTGCCGGATCTCCTCCCGGCGCTCGGGACTGATATTGGCCGGAATCGCACGGCTTAAGCTGGCCATGCCCTTGGAACCGCCCTTACTCTTGCCGCCCTTGGTGTATTTGTCCTCATAGGTCAGGATCTCCTCCGCATTCAGAGGTTCCTCACACTCGGAGGCCTCCGCCTCCAGCTCATCTCCCAGCACCGCACAGTTGATCTCCTTTAACTGACTGATGGCAGGCTCCACCAATACCTTCTGGGCAAAGGTAAAGGCAAGATTCAGCGCCTCCTCCAGACTGTCCCTGTCGGAAGCCTTGCTGATGCCCACGCTGGAGCCCAGATTGATGGGCTTTACGATCACCGGATAGGCAAACTTCTCCTCGATCCGTCCCAGCAGCTTCTCCACATCCTGATAATCCACCAGGTTATAGCAGGCACAGTCCAGTACCGGGATGCCGTTATCCTTAAATACGGTCTTCATCACATACTTATTCATGCCCACTGCGGAAGAGAGCACATCACAGCCCACATAGGGAAGTCCCAGAGTCTGAAGATAGCCCTGCAGCGTACCGTCCTCCACATTGGTGCCATGTACAATCGGAAAGGCCAGATCAATGCTGCCGATCACATTATTGCCGAACTTTTTCATCGGATAACGCACCATATTGACCCTGCCGTCCTCATTTAACAGCAGCACTCTGGTGCTCTCCCGCAGCAGTCCGGGAATGTCCTGATACCGCTCTATGTTGCCGATCTGCTCCCCCGTATAAAATTCTCCCCCCTTGGTCATATACAGGGGAATGACCTCGTATTTCTCCCGGTTGATATACTCGCAGGCCTGCAGGGCAGAGATAATGGATATCTCATGCTCCACGCTTTTTCCTCCAAAAATAACTGCCACCTTAATTTTCATGATTCCTGATGCCTCCTGTTTTGCTTATAAATAATTATCCGGCAGATCATTCTCCAGAAGTACAATCAGCTTCTGATTGGTGAGAATGCCGTATACATAATTCATTGCATCCTGCAGATCCTCCGCCACATAGAAATGCTCCCGGTCAAAATCCGTATCCAGTACGCCCCGCTGGATGCTTTCCGTCTGTCTGCGGCCCACCGGCACAATATAGTCGCAATACTGCGCTGCTTCTTTGCCGAATTCGTAATTATAATGATCCTCCTGCTCTCCCAGCTCCACCATGCCCGGAGTTACCAGCACCCGCACGCCCTTGAACATTCCCAGCGTCTTCAGCGCCATATGGGCGCCGTTGGGATTGGAATTGTAGGCGTCATCAATGATAATGATGTTCCCCTTTGCAATGGGCTGCAGCCGGTGGGGCGCACCCTCCAGCCGCCGTACCGGGATCTTCAGCTTATCCAAAGGGATTCCCAGCTCATGGGATACGGCAATGGCTCCGGTGATATTGATCACATTGTGCTCTCCCAGCAGCCCGGTGGTAAATTCCTCCCGGCTGCCGTCCGGCGCCTGCACGGTAAAACGGGTGCCTTTCTCGCTGTATTCCAGATCACAGGCCCGGTAGGCATTGCCCTCCTTAAGACCATAGGTAATTGCGCCCTGATCCACCCGGTACTGCTTTACATATTCATTGTCGCCGTTGACAAACCGGGGGCCGCCCGCAGGCAGCGCATCAAACAGCTCCTTTTTGGTGCCTACAATATTATCCAGACTCTTAAAGGTCTCCAAATGCTGATAGCCCAGGGAGGTAATCACGCCGATCTGGGGATCCACGATATCACAGATCTCCTTGATATCCCCCACATGCCGGGCTCCCATCTCGCACAGAAAAATTTCATGAGTGGCTTTCAGACTGCCCCGGATGGTCCTGACCACGCCCATGGGCGTATTGAAGCTCTCCGGCGTCATCAGCACATCATACTGGGCGCTGAGCAGGGTGTGGAGATAATACTTCACACTGGTCTTGCCGTAGCTGCCGGTAATGCCGATGATCTTCAGATCGGGACAGGCCTTCAGCATCCGCCGGGCATCCCGGATATAATGCCGGTTAATGCCCTTTTCCATAGGCCGGTTCAGCAGATTGGCCAGCAGTACCACATAGGGACTCAGCATGGCTCCCAGTCCCAGCAGGACAAACAGGGGCCACCAGAGAAGCCCGGTAAGCAGATATACCGCCAGCACAGCCAGAGCATACAGCACTGCTGTGGTCCCAATCAGCCGCTTCACCCGGGCTGTGTACACCAGCTTCTTTTTCGCCGTTCTGGGCCGGTACAGCAGAAGCAGCAGAAGCAGATAAAATAACTCCAGCACCAGCACCGCTGCGTATCCCGGTGTCATCCTGCCGGACAGTTCCTGAGATACCACCATGGGCGGTAAACTGGATATCCTCGCTCTGTTCATCTGCTGTCCGTACAGCACGCTGAATGCCAGCAGTGGGATCACCCCCGTAAAGGGCAGCAGCACCGCCGTCAGATGCGTCTTCATATACCGCCAGTAGGAACGGTACTGATAGGATCCCTGCTGAAACATATGGAGGGTATAGCGCACCCCCAGTACGATGGCGGCCAGCCCTGCCGCATAA
>JAGANP010000388.1 GCA_017624175.1 Lachnospiraceae bacterium
GATAATTACCACCATAACCATGGACATCAGCACTGCCGCAGAAGAAAGCTTCTGATAATCAAGGTTCCGGAAGGTATTGTTCATGAAAGTCTGCAGCATATAGATACTGTCATAAGGATAGTCACCCGTCAGCAGATAGATCTCACGGAATACCTTAAAGGAATTAATCAGTGACATAATTGTCACAAACAGTATCGTAGAAGATAAATACCGTATCTTAATATAAAAGAAAGTCTGCAGCGCAGTGGCACTCTCCATCCTGGCCACCTCCAGAATATCCTTTGGAATACTGGACAGGGCTGCCATAAACAGGATCATATTGTAACCCAGATTCTTCCACAGGAACAACACCACCAGCACAATGGGCGCCTGATCTGATTTCAGCCAGTCGATGGGACTGACCCCGAATTTTGCAATAATATCATTGACCAGTCCGTTGTAGTGAAACAGCACCTGCCAGATCAATACCACAGACGCCACCGGTACCATCATGGGGCTCAGAAAAAAAGTTCGGAACTGGCTGCGGAAAGGAATCCGGGACTCCAGCAGGATGGCCAGCAGCAGGGACAATACCACGGCCAGAGGCACCGATATCCCCGCAAACTTGATCGTATTGACCACTGCTGTGCGGAACGCCGCATTGCTGATGATATTTTTAAAATTGTCCAGAAATACAAAGTTCCGACTGATGGGATTATCCACCATGGCATAGTAGATAATCACGATAAAGGGGACCACAAAAAAGGTCATAACGCCCAGGAAGCTGGGGGCGATAAACACCCCCGAGCTCCTCTTTACCCGCTTTACCCGCTTGCCCATTTTGGTACGGACTTTTTTTTGCTTATCTTTCTTCAAGGCTTTACGCCCCTCCTTAGCTGTTCTCATTGATATAGACCTGCACACGGCTCTGGATCACACCGGCCACCTCCTGGGCGCTCTTCTGCCCCTCAAAATAAGGAGACGCCTCCTCCAGAATCATACTCAGAATCGTCTGGTCACTGTTTACCGCAGCCTTGGAATTGTTCATCAGATCTCTGATCTGCTGTACCTGCTCCGGAGTAGCGGCATAAATCTCAGCCTCCCAGTCGTCCCAGCCCCATGTGCTCTTGGGATATACTTCGGGATTGCCGTCCGCATCCAGCACGGGATTGCCGTCTTCATCCGTCGCCATATTCTCCTCCATGGCCTTGGCAAAGCTCTCCTCCAGCATATCCTTGCGGATGGAGAAATTGTCCATTCCGCCCCACTGAGGCTGAGGCTCATACTGGAGCAGGGATTCAATGAAAGCCCATGCGCCGTCGGGAGAACTGCTCTTGGTGGTGATGGCATAACAGTTGGAACCGTTGATATAGTTGCCGCTGCTGCCGTCCACCGTGGGGTAGCCGATAAAGGTAATCGGCTCATTAAACATCAGACTGTTCATCTGAAACTCCTCCATGCTATAGACAGAGGTAGAATATAGGAGCAGCTTGCCGGAAGAAAGCTTCTTCGGCATGCTCTCATCCTCTTCACTGTATTCGTTTTCCTTAGGGAACATGTTAGCAAACTCCAGAATATCCAGAAATTCCTGGCTGTCAAAGCTGCATTTCCCCGTAGAGTAATCAATGAAAGCATCACTGCTGTACTGCAGGCAGAGGGACAGGATGCTGCTCTTGGTAGCATAGTTCAGCAGCTCCGCATCCGGATGCTCCTCATAAAACGCCATCATCTCCTTTACCGTCCAGCCGCTGCGGTCCCCTAACTGAGAGGTCCGTCCCATGACGGTGCTCATAGTAAAGCTGTCGGGAATACAGATCAGGGTATCCCCATAGGTATACGCTTCCAGCACGGCCTCCACCAGATCCTCCCGCTTTACGGTGCTGCTGCTGTCCAGGTAAGGGGCAAGATCCACCAGCAGCCCCTTGGACACATAGGCGCTGGGATTGCCGTAGGACAGATCAATGATATCCGGACAGTTGCTGCCGGTAATGGCATTGTTCAGTGCGGTGATCGCATCCTGATATTTCGTCTCCGTCCACTCGCTGTTCGCATCATAGTAGGTCTCGATACGCACCTGATAGGTATCGCTCTGTTTGTTGAAGTTGACTACCGCCTCCTGCAGACTCTGACTGGAATCCAGCGTGGCAATGGTAAGAATCTGCTTCTGCGCCACCTGAGAAGCATCCTCCTGGGTCAGGAACGCAATCTCCTTGGTGCCGTCGGACCAGTTCTCGGAAAGCACGGCGATCCGTCCGTCTTCCATGATCTCAATCATGGAAATATAATTGCCGTTGATGTTGCAGTCCGTCCAGGTCAGAATCTCCTCGGAGGTCTCCGTCTCCAGATCATATTTCCAGAGCTTGGAACCGTCGTTAACCAATAAGCCGCCGTCCGCCGTAGGATTCAGGGAGTCGCTGTTATAGGAGGAGGGCATATTGCTGTGTACCCTGCCCAGCGCCTTGCCTGCCACATCCACCTCTACCACTTCCATGCCCGAACTGGTGTTGCTGTAACGGGAGATCAGAACCGTATCGTCCTGTGTCACGCCGATGGAGCTGACCCAGTCTGCATTGCAGTCAATTTTGGCCAGAGTATTCCCCTCTGCGTCAATGGCCACCACATAACTGTTCCCCGTACCGCTTAACACCGCATAGATTTTTCCCTGGCTGTCTACCACTGCCCGCTGTACATAAGCGGAATCGTCCTCCCCGGAGGACAGAGCCTCGGTAATATCCACCTTGGCCAGCAGATTTCCCTCCTGATCAAATTTGAACAGATAATAATCCTCGTGATAACTCTCTTCATCAGAAACAGACGCATCGATCAGGCAGAACAGATTCCCCTCCCGGTCAAAGATGACGCTTCCCATGGGGTAATAATTATCATATTCCCCCAGATCAAAGCTTAAGGGAAGCTCCACCGTCTCATTCGTCTCCACGCTTCTCCGGTAGAACTTATAGCCGCCTACTTCTGTCTCCTCATCCCAATAATAGGAATAATAATACAGTTCCGTCCCCAGCAGCTTCGGCGAACTCATATCCAGACTCTCCTCGCCTGAAGACAGATCCACAAATTCCGGTACATATATGTAACCGCTCGCTTCGGAGGGTCCCTCCGAGGTTTCCTGGCCGCCGCAGGCCGCCAGAGACAAGGCCAGGGCCGCAGCCGCAGCCAGAGCCAAAATCTTTTTATAGATAGGATTTTTATGCATCATTTTCTTCCTCTCCTTTTACCTCAGGAATGTTTGCCCGATTGGGTTCCTTATGGTTCTCATCATACTCACTCAGTATATCACATTCCGATGTAAAAAGCACCTTAAGACTTCCTGAATAATTCTTAAGATTTGTTTATGATTATGCAACATTTCGGTTATTTTCTGTGACCGCCGAACCGTTTACCAGCAGGGTCGTCAGCACCAGAATAGCGCCCGCTGCAGCAATCAGTCCATACCAGGCGGCGCTCTCCGGGATCCAGCCGTACAGCTGCTCATTAAACAGGGTGGATATGCCGTTGAAGATCAGATGGGCCAGCATCCCCGGGATCACACTGTGGTACTTCTGGCACAGATATCCCAGAACCAGGCCGATTGCAAAAGCATAAATCCCCTGAACCAGATTCATATGATAGATGCCGAAAAGCAGTGCCTGAATACAGTTGGCAATCCAGAATGCCTTTTTCGGACTCTTCATACCGGTTACTGCCTTACGGGCATAGTGGAAGATCACCCCTCTGAAGATCAGCTCTTCCCCCAGGGGGGCCAGAATCACTGCCGCCGCATTTGCCCAGGCATTAATGCCAAGGCCCGAGCTCTCCATCAGTTCCTGATAGCTCTCCAACAGCTTCGGAGCCAGTTCATATACCAGCTGCAGCAGGCAGTTGATCCCATAGTTCATTCCCACGGCAAGAACCAGTACTACCAGCAGTGTCCGGGGCGAAAAAACTCTTTTGGCCGACTTTCCGGTAATCTTCGGACGGCCACACCCGAAATAGTACCAGGGAACAAACACGATCAGCAGCAGAAATCCTACTACCACCAGGGCAATACTCATCATATTTCCCATATCCCCCATAACGGACTGCATGGCGTCATTTGCCGTCCCTCCTCCTGCCGCTGCCTGTATGCCTGCAAATACACTATAGGGAACCACCACCAGCATACTTCCCACCAGCTGCACACCGATTGCCACCAGTAAAGCCAATATACACAGGCCGATCCAGCCCGCTCTCTTCTTTCCGTTCATCTCACTGTTTCCTTTCTATATTTATTTTGAAAATTTAACTGCTCTAAGTATATCAAATCCAGCGCTAAAGTACAATATGTCATAAACAAATTGTCATGATTCATTATCAAATTGTCCGTTGCTTCCTGAACCAAAAAACAGAAGAAAATCTCCCATAAGAGATTTCCTTCTGCTTCTATCTGTTGTTCCGGTAAAATTGATTACTTGGCCATCTGTGCAGCAACCTCCGCTGCAAAGTCCTCATTCTTCTTCTCCAGCCCTTCGCCGGTCTCGAAGCGGACAAATCTCTTAATCTTCAGATCAGCGCCGGTCTCCTTAGCCACCTGTGCCAAATACTGGGACACGGTCTGCTTGCCGTCCTCTGCCTTTACATATACCTGCTCCAGCAGACACACTTCTTTCAGTTCTTTCTTCAGACGACCCTCAATAGCGCCCTCGATCACCTTTTCCGGCTTGCCTGCCATCTTGGGATCCTGCTCGATCTGTGCGGCAATGAGCTCTTTCTCATGGGCCTTGAACTCCTCGGATACATCCTCGGTAGCCACGTACTTGGGGTTTAATGCTGCTACCTGCATAGCCAGATTGGTCAGCGCTTCCTTTACCGTGTCATTCACCACATTGGTCTCGGCCTCAACGATAACACCGATACGGCCTCCGCCGTGTACATAGGATACCACGCAGCCGTTCTCTGCGGTTACCTTTTCAAATCTTCTGATGCTCAGCTTCTCGCCGATCACAGCGATCTTATCCACCAGCGCCTCCTGTACGGTCTTGCCGGGCTCTGCGATCCACTGCTCTGCCAGGAATGCCTCCATGTCAGTAGACTCGGATGCAACAGCCTGCTCTGCCACAGCCTCTACAAACTTCTGGAAGGTCTCGTTTTTCGCCACAAAGTCGGTCTCGGAATTTACCTCAACCACTGCTGCTACGTTGTCACCCTTGGAAGCAATACGGCAGATACCCTCTGCGGCAATTCTGCCTTCCTTTTTAACAGCCTTGGCCTGTCCGTTCTTTCTCAGAACCTCCACTGCCTCTTCCATATTTCCGTTGGTCTCATTCAGAGCCTTCTTACAATCCATCATGCCTGCGCCGGTCATCTCACGCAGTTCTTTTACCATAGCTGCAGTAATCTCTGCCATATATTTATTCCTCCTCTGCCACTTCTTCGATGTCGGTTGCCTCGGTCTGTACATCCTCCTCGGTGTATACAGCCTCGCCCTGGTTCGCCTCGATCACGGCATCAGCCATCTTGGCCACGATCAGCTTTACGGCTCTGATCGCATCATCGTTGCCGGGGATAATATAATCCAGTTCCTCAGGGTCACAGTTGGTATCGCCGATACCGATCAGGGTAATGCCCAGAGAATGAGCCTCCTGTACGCAGATCTTCTCTTTCTTGGGATCTACAACAAAGATTGCATCGGGAATTCTGGTCATATTCTTAATGCCGCCCAGGTTCTTCTCCAGCTTCTCCCATTCCTTTTTCAGCTGGATTACCTCTTTCTTAGGCAGTACATCAAAGGTACCGTCGGTGGACATGGTCTCAATCGCACGCAGTCTTGCGATACGGGACTGGATGGTCTTGAAATTGGTCAGCATACCGCCTAACCATCTCTCATTTACATAGTACATACCGCAGCGCTCAGCCTCTGTCTTTACTGCATC
>JAGANP010000046.1 GCA_017624175.1 Lachnospiraceae bacterium
ATCGCCATATCATCACAGAACAGGCCGTGCCCCCGGATATACCGGAAACCGATCTCTTCCTGTACCAGGGCCAGCTGCTCCAGATACTCCTGCTGCAGCGCCAGCCCCATCCTGCCCGTACCGATACAGTAATCCACCTGATTGTGGAATTCCACATTTTGCTCTGCTGTCAGAATGATTTTTCTCTCTTCCATATCTTCCGATAATTCCTACGCTGCATTTTTCTGATTTACGTCAGGCGGCTCCCCTGACATATCCAAGTCGTTTTCGCAGGCGGCACCGTCTCCGCTGCAGGCAGCGTATTCATCCTCCTTCTGTCCTGATCATAAAACATTTTGACATGAATGAAAATGATTTATTCTATAACATAATTGATCTATTGCCATGTTTTACAGACCGTTTTACTCCTCTGCTGCCTGCAGTTCTTCCGTCAGCTGACAGATCTCATCAATCATAGCACCGATGGTATCAATGGTATCCAGCAAAGGCGCATCCGTGGTGATATCAATGCCCGCCAGTGCGGCCAGGCCCACGGGATCTAAAGTACTGCCTGCTGCCAGCACCCTCTTCCAGTCCTCGATGGCGCCCTCTCCCTCATTCTCAATCCGCTTGCACATCTGGGTGGCAACCGTGAGACCGGCGCTGTAGGTGTAGGAATACAGACCCATGTAATAATGGGGCTGGCGCATCCAGGTCAGTTCTGCCCCTTCATTCAGCTCCACTGCATCTCCCCAGAATTTCTCCAGGGTCCTTTGCATAATGCCGCTCAGGGTATCCGCCTGCACACTGCTGCCCTCGTCCACCAGCTTATACACCTCTCTCTGATAAGCCGCCTCCATAAGATGGGTGACAAAGTTGTGATAATAGGTGTTGCAGATCATACAGGTCAGCACCCAGCGGCGGAAACGCTTATCCTCGCTGGTCTTTAACAGATAATGTGCCATCAGAAGCTCGTTCATGGTAGAGGGAGCCTCCACAAAATAGGTGGATACCTCCGTATCAAAGATGGACTGGGTGCTGTTGCAGGATTTGAAATGCCCGGCATGTCCCAGCTCGTGGGCCAGCGTAAACACATCCGACATCTTATTGTTCCAGGTCATCAGGATGTAGGAGTTCTTACCATAGGGGCTGGCGCAGAAGCCGCCGGTGGATTTTCCCTTATTCTGAGCAAAATCCACCCAACGCTCTTCATAGGCAGTGCGCACCATCTGCACATAATCCTCCCCCAAGATGGAGAGTCCCTTTTCAATATACTCCCGGGAGTCCTGGATCGTCACCTCCGGGGCATACCCCGGATCCACAGGAAGCTTTAAATCGGCAAAGGTCATTTTGTCCAGGCCGTGTACTTTCTGGATCAGTTTGGCATATCTGCGCATATGGGGAGCCAGCTTCTCCGTGATCAGATTGATCTGACGGTCATAGAGCTCCCGGCTGACCTTCTGACCAAACAGCAGATAGTCAAATACGGAGTCAAAGCCCCGCAGGGTGGCCAGGGTCTTTTCCGTCTGTACATTGGCGTTATAGGCCGCCGCCGTCACATTTTCATATTCTCTGATCTTCCGGGAAAAGGCAGCAAAAGCCGCCCGGCGCACCTCGGTATCCGGCTCATATTCGTAATCATCCTCAAAGAGCGTGTAGCCCAGGGGATATTCCTGATTGTTCACCCGGAAAGGCTCGAATTTCATATCCGCCAGCTTTGTAATATTATAGATCTCATAGGGCGTGCTGTAGATGCTCTGGCTTAAGGCCGAGACCACTCGCTCCGCCTCGGGGTGCAGCCGGTGGGGCTTATCCCGCAGGATATCCTCCAGAAAATATTGATTGCCCCGGCTGATGGCAATGGCCTGACGGATGACCTCTTCCTCCTGCTCCATAATCTCACTGCGGATGAAGCTCAGTTCACTCTGCAGCCTGGCAATCAGACGGTTTATTTTGCCGTTCCGCTCCTGGTTATGATTATCATAATAGTCCACCGACAGGGCCAGATCACAATAGTTGCCGGTCAGTGTCATCAGCTCGTATACCCGTCTGTAAGCGGTAATGCAGGCTTCTATCCGCTCCGGGGTATCCAGCCTGCCCTTATACTGCTCCACGATCTCCCGGGTCAGCTGTTCCATCTCCCCGGCGTCACGCAGCATATCCTCCTCCGTGGCATATATCCGGGACAGATCCCAGGTCAATTCCACCGGTACCTCTTTCCGGTCTTTCAATTCCTCTGCCATTTTTCTCTCTCCTTTTCTATTTCCATATCTGTTCAATATCTGTCTTTCCGATGACGGCCTCTATACAATTTTCGCCCCAAAAGGCATCAGCGCCAGCTTTGCCAGCTTAAAATGCTGCAGTCCAAAGGGAATGCCGATTACCGTAATGCAGAACAGGCAGCCCCAGGCCGCATGATGCAGTGCCAGAGGAATCCCGGATATCAGAATCCAAATAATATTTACCACCAGAGATACTGCACCGCCGCCATACTGAATCTCCTTTCCAAAGGGGAAGAAAGAGACCGAAGCGAATTTAAAGCATTGCATACCCACAGGCGCCCCAATAATGGTGATGCACCACAGGCATCCGGCAAGAAGCCAGCCCAATCCGCCGACACAGCCGCCAAAAATAAACCACACCAGATTTCCCAGACATCCCATTTTACCGGTTTCCTTTCTTTTTCTTCTCCCTGGAAGACAATACGCCTATGATAATCAGGACCGTAATTACCGTCAGCACTTCCGCTCCGACGAGCGCAATCATATGGTAGGTCATAACCCGATCCACCGTGTCTGAAATTTCGGAAGCTCCGCCTAAAAGCGCAGAGGAATCAATGAAATCCTCCAGGTCATCATAACCAAATTCCTCTTTATCCATGCTCCCGTCCCTGCCGGAGTCATAATCTGTCTGTCCGTTTGCGGTTGCGGAGGCATATGCCGATACCGACTGGGCGATTTCCTGAATCGTCCCCTCTTCAAAAATACTCTTCAGGCCGCATTTTTCCATGAGTTCACAATAGGTGGTGCTCAGACCGTAGGTGGTCAGTTCCATATATTTGTCGATCCCCGCCTGTCGATCCTCCAGTGCAATGCTCCAGATCTCCAGAGCGCTCAGTGCAGAGGTGCCGTAACTGATATAATACATGGGAGAAGAAAAAGTATGGGGCACATCCACCCAGTCATATGCCGCATCCTCCGTATCATAATAGGTATAACCATATTCCTCGGAAAGCCTGCGGAACAGCTGGTTGACCTCTTCTGCCGTCATCTCATGATCCGCCGCATATACGGCGTTCTGGAACTCATCATAGAGACAGCCGTCAATCACAGAATACAGGATCTGATACAGGATCACCTGCCGGGCCGAATCCCCCAGATCCTCGCCGTACACATCATCCGCATACTCCAGATACAGCAGCTCCAGCCCCTGGGAATGAATCTCCGCCACGTCCATATTGGTCATATCAGTGAGCAGCGTAGTACCCGCATGAAAAGCCTCATTATAATGGCCGAACTCATGAATCATAGTCTCCAGATCATAGTAGGAATAATCCGGGGTATTGAAAATAAAGGGCTCCTGATATTCATACAATGTGGTGGTATAGCCCACATTCATTTTGTTGGGATCATAATCAATGTCATAAAGGTGATAGTCCACCATATACTGATAGACCTCTGCCAGGGCCGGATCAATGTCTCCCATATGCTGCCCCACCACTTCGATCACGTAGTCCTCGGTCAGATCGTCCATATAGAGCAGGCCATTTATATTCCCCTCATAGACATACTCCTCCACCTCTGCCAGCACCGGCACGATATATTCCTTGACCGCTGCATATACAGACTGGATATCTTCTATGGTATAATCCCTGTTATACAGATCCTGATAGGCGTACTCTGCATAATTATCATACCCATAGATTTGGGCCCGTGCGTTCCGGTTCTTCACCAGATCCAGGAAAATAGAGCACATTACGTCATTCCTGGCCTTGCTCAGTGCCTGATCTATGGCCAGAGCCTCACGCCAGGTCAGCTCATCATAGGCCTCATCATAGGACTCCTGAGTCCATTTTTTTCCTTTTACCGTGACGGTATATTCTGCCATGCTGGCCTGATCGTACTGCTGTTCCAGAGCGCTCTCCTCGTCCAGCAGAGCCTGCAGTTCCTCCGTCATATCCTCATATTCCAGATAGTCCTCCACCATTTCCTCATCGCCGATATGACTCCCCAGCGCTTCACGGTAATCGGTAAGCAGCACATCCCGCACGGTCTGTAGGAATTTATCCACCAGATCCCGGTAGATCTGCTGCATTTCCGTGTCAATATCCGCATATTCCTCATTATTCACATCCCGATAGTAACGGATCTCATTCAGTGCCTGCTGGGTATACAGCTTATCCAGCTCCTGGCCCATCAGATCATAATCCAGACAGAGCTGTTCCTCATGTCCAGGCTCCCGGGACAGGGAATTCATCTCCTCCAACAACGTATACGCATAGGCAGGATCATAGCCTGCATACTCCATATTCTCATAGCTGATATCCGCCCGGATAATATCCGAGTCGTCATACCACTGGGTCTGCGCCCAAACCGGCAGAGCCTGAACTGTCAGCAAGCCTGCCAGCAGCAGGGACAATCCTGTTTTTATCCCGTTTCCTCGCATTTTTCTACCTCACTTTTCTTTATCACAATGTTTATCCCATTTTCCTATGATTCAAACAGCTTGTCAAGTACAGATATTTCCACCGTCTGCATCGGCTGAAAGGCATCGGACTGTACATAACGGGTCAGGCACCCCAGCAGAGCCCTGCAGGCCAGGGAAACGTCAGCCTTGCGCTCCAGACGGGCCGTACATACCAGGAGCCTGCCGTCCCCCACCCCTACTTCAAAGAGCATTCCCAGACTGTGATTGCGCTCACAGTTGTCAATGGTGCGTACAATAGGGCGAATCCCCGTGCCGTCCAGTATCATGGTGCGGGAATCCGTCACCACATCATACCACTGGGGAGTGGAATACTCCTCCGGGGCAAATCCCGCCAGGGCCGGATGCGCCTTGTCAATAAGCAGGCCCAGAGTACCGACGGGCCTGGTGCGGTTCATGGAGCGGGATATCCCGTCAAACATGGGATAGTTCCAGAAATCTGTACAGTAAGTGCCCTCAATGGACTGTTCCTCCGGCACCCGCTCCGGCAGAAACAGCACCGCCCGGCCCTCTGCCAGCCCGGCCCTGGCCTGCTGCCAGGAGGCAGTAATAACCGTTGCCGTATCCTGTACCGCCATATCGTCCCGGGGATAGATCCACAGAGAATAGCGATTCTGAAGCTTCCCGCAGGTCAGGGTGAGAACCGCCTTGGTTCCCTGCTGCACCGGCGGCAGGGTTATATGGACACTGCCTAGGAGATACAAGCCGTCCTGAAAACTGCCTCCTACAGACAGCTGCTTAGGCAGCACGTTCTCCGATTTACAGTCATCCTGCGTCCGACAGCACAGCTGTATTTCCACCACCGGAGCCGTTATCGGTTCTGCTCCATAGGTATAAAGCTTTACCGGCAGTGTAAGCGCCTCTCCTGCAGCAAACACATATCCCGGCAAACAGCCCAGCAGTACCTGATCATGGCAAAACCCCTGCCACTCCCTAAAGGGAATCACTCCCTTACTCTCCATAAAGGCGTCCAATACCCCTACCAGAGCCGTACCCTGCCCGGTGAAATCCTGCAGATCCAGCAGCTGAAAACCGGCCAGCTGCTCCGACCGCAGCGCCGTCTCGATCTCATTCTTATAGCACTCCGCCGCAAAATGCCCGGAGGCTCTGGCATATGCCTCCCCATATTCCGCCAGTCCTGCTTTCTCCAGCCGTTCCTTAAAAATCTGCAGATTGTAAGGTTTTAAGACGCCGGTGTACTTATCCATCCCCCGATAATCGGGATACATGAAATACTGTCCCACCTCATGGCTGACTACCGGCATCCGGGGCATATATTCCCCCTCCGTCTCCTCCATGGATACCTTTTTCACCCCCGTGCCGAACTGAATCTCTATCTGTGTCGACGGTTCCCCGGCATTTCGGGTGTCCCGGCCATCCTCCCGGGGCAGAATATGTTCGTCATAGGTAAAGGCAGCCTCCGGGGCTTTTACCTGAATATGTCCCTGGGGGGCATCGCACATGGCATAGGAGCCACGGATCTGCCGCTCCATGGAAAACCGCACTCCCACAAAGAAGTCGTCGTTTTCCACCGGCCGGGGCGTCCAGAACTGGAAATTGTTGCAGCCCTCGGTATACAGGGGCCTGGGATCGTATGCCTTATAGTCCCCCAGAATCCGGTTCAGCCGCTCCCGGCTGCCCCATAGTTCATTGCCCAGGGACAGGGCAAAAAATGAGGGATGGTTGGCAAAGCTGTCCAGGATTCTATACCCCTCCCCGATCAGGTACCGCTGGGCAGGCGTGATCTCCTCCTCCACCGATCCCCAGAAAGGCAGTTCCGGTTCCATATAAATCCCCAGCTCATCCGCCGCCGCAAAAGCCGCCTCCGGCGGACAGCAGGTATGAAAGCGGTAATGGTTGATGCCGTACGCTTTGGCAGTTCCCAGCACTTTCAGCCAGCTCTCTTTATCCGTAGGGGCTGCACCTGTCAGCGGAAAAATCATGCCGTCATGCTTGCCACGCAGATGGATCCGCCTGCCGTTTAACCGAAAATGCAGTCCCTCTGCGGCAAAATTTCTCATACCGAAAGGGATGCAGATTTCTTCTGTTCCGCAAGCTATATGCAGCCGGTACAGCACGGGCGTATGTTCGCTCCAGAGCACGGCCCCGGGCATGGCATACTGCAGGCAGAATTGCCCATCCCGGGAAATCCGGTACTCGCTGCGCAGATATTCCTGCTGATGCTTCCGGAAATTTCCCTCCGCCCAGACCGAAAGCTCCGCCTGACGGGCACTGTCCGCCCCCAGCCCTTTCAGTTCCCCCCGGATCGTCACCGTCCTGCTGCGGTACTCCGGATACAATCTCACCTGCTCCATATGTATTTTGGCCACCCGTTCTATGCAGAGCTCTCCGGTGATGCCCAGCCAGTTGGTCTGGGTATCCTGGGAGGTCATATGTCCGCCGGGAACCGGACAGGACACATTGTCCACCTGAATCCGGACCCGGTTGCTGCCGGATCGCACCGCCTCTGTAATATCGTACCGGTGGGCACTGCACAGGCTGTTCTGACTGCCCATATAGACCCCGTTTATCCAGACTTTCGTGGTGCGGGTGCGCTCCAGCACCAGATACAGCAGCTCCTCCGCCGGAGCGTCCAACCTTATCTCCCGCTCATAGACAATATAGCCCTCATACCGATAGGGGTCCGTCAGATACCCGTCGCTGCGCTCCTGAGTCAGCGGAGAAAGCTGTGCTTGGGAGACAGTGGAGGGCAGCCATACCTCCCCGCCGAAAATGATCTGTTCCCCCGGCTCCTCCTTGCTCAGAAAATAACGCCAGCTGCTGTCCGTTAATTGTATTTTCTCTATCATAGCCCGCTCCTTTTCGGATTCTTACTGTTCCCTCAGAACTTACAATATCTTCTCCATACCGATCTTCTGCGGAACCAATCCGCAGCTCTCATAAAATTTCTGAGCCGCCGGATTGCAGGCCCACACATTTAAAGTCACATTGTAGCAGCCCTGCCGCCGGGCAAAATCCAGCACATATTCATAGAGCTGTCTGCCGATATGCTGCCCCCGGCAGCTCTCTTCCACGCAGAGATCATCTATATATAAGGTCTTGATATCCGTCAGGATATTGTCCTCCTTATGCTGCTGAAATACGCAGAACGCATATCCCAGCACACGATCCTCCTCCGCTCCCACAAAAATGGGGCGGGTATCATCCCGGATCAGCTCCGCCAGTTCCTGATCCGTATATTTCTTTGCATCTCCTTTAAAAAGATCCGGTCTGCCGTTATGGTGTACCGTCAGCACCTGATACAGCAGCCTGTTGATCCCCTCCATATCCTTTTCCTGCGCCCGTCTGATCTGCATAGCCTCGTTCTCCTCTGTTTCTGTATGAAAAAGGGAAGCGGCTACCCGCCGCTCCCCGGCTTTTTCCTTTATTGATTAGATGAACCATCAAAAGGGTTACTCAAATACCGTACACTTCTGTGAAGTCTCCCTGATACCGTTTACGCCGTTGACCACGACCTCGCCCCAGTCCTCCGATAGGGTTTCGCCGTCCCAGTCCTCTGCCAGATCCAGGTATTCCACCCCACCGCCGTTGCCTTTCCAGGACCAGGCAATATAACCGATCTGGTTATCCTGGCAGTACTGCATCAGATATTCCTCCTGCACATCCCCGTCCGTATGGGTGTACCCAAACTCCCCTACGCAGACGCAGAGATTCAAATCCGTGGCATAGCGCAGATTCTTTTCAATCGACTCCTCGCTGCCGCCCGCTGTGCCGTACATATGCACGGAAAACATAATATTGCCCAGGGGATCCGCCGCCAGCAGCTCCTCCCCGCCGTCCTGAATACATTTTCCATACTGTCCCCAGCCGGAGCAGTCGATCATGATCGTGTGAGCCAGTCCCGCCTCACGCAGCATGGGAATGGCCTCCAGATAGGCCTCTTTCCATATCTTGGACTCACTGCTGCCCTGCCATTCGTTGGCAATATTGATAATCACATAGTCTTCCTGCCCGATCAGGCTGTCTTTCAGATCCACAAAATACTGTGCGGCCTTCAGCAGAGATTCCTTGTCCGTATAGCCGGTGGCATCATGTACCTCCAGAATCGCAATCATATTTTCCTGCTTACAGCGGCTGATCAGCGCCTCCACCATCTTTGCAGAAGTCGCCGTCCACTGCTCCCCGTCCGCCAGCACGATACGGATACAGTTGCTGCCGGTGGCGGCAATGCCCTGCAGGGCATTCAGCACCCTGTCCGCATACCAGCAATGGGCATGATTGATTCCCCGCATCACAAAGGGATTGCCGTTAGCATCATAGAGAGTGCTTCCATCCACATAAAAGCCCATCTGCTCCCGCAGCGTCGCCCATTCATCCGACGGATCCGCAGTATCGGGCTGCCGGGTATCCTCCTGGTCCGTTTCTCCCTGACAGGTTTCCTCCTGCTGCTCCACTGCCTGGCTCTCCGCCTGATTCTGCTGATTCTCCGCTATCTCCTGATCGCCGCAGGCAGTCAGCAGTAATGCCGCCGCCAATATTAATGCACTAAATCTGCCAAACCATCTTTTCATTCTGTTCCTCCATACATTCAGAAGTTCTTGCTGTGAGCGTCAGAGCTTCTTCTCACACTAGCCCTGCAGCCCCCGGGACTGTCTGTCCATATCTTCCACTACGATATCATAGATCTCCCCCAGAGATGCACAATACTCCAGTACCTTCCAGGGCTCATTGGTATGAAAATGAATCTTGATCAGTTCTTCATCTCCCACTGCCAGCAAGCAGTCTCCCTGAAAATGCTCGGTGATGTAATCGTTGATCACATCCTCGTCCAGATCCTCCCCCTCGATCAGTAATTGTGTGTCGTACCGATATTCCAACATAATAACATCCTCCTTTTCCTGTGCCGTATCTGATTGGCACGGCCTCTGCTACGTATTATATCAGAATCCATGGCCTCCTGCATTACTTTTCCAAAAATCTTTCCTGCATTCCTACAGCCGCTTCTCCGCCATCATATAAAACACCTTGATTCGAAACCCTGCCGCACCGTACAGACGATCCAGCCCCGAGTAGGTATAGCTCAAAAAAGCCTCCTTCATCCCCATCTCTTTCAGGGCCTTTGTCCCCAGCAATACCAACCGGGTGGCAATATGCCGTCCCTGCCAGGCCTTTTTTACCGCCGTACAGCCGATGCTGCCCAAATCCCGGATATCGGACTCAGGCCCTACCATCAATGCGCCGCATACTTCCTGTTCCTTTACCGCAATCAATACCCGTTCCCGGCTTTCCGGTTCATACAGCCCCTCATCAGCGTAATACGAACTGAACTCCTCACAGGCATCGTCCGTACACTGCAGAATCCCCTCACGGTCCGCCGGGACAGCAAAACGGTAGGTAATTCCCTCTATGGTATCGCCGATCTGATGGGGCGTTTCTTCCAGATCCTTCATTGGAAACTGCATATCAAAACAATCCCCGTCTTCCCAGGAATGCCGATATCCCCTTTTCTCAAAAAAGTAGCTGGCCCCGCTGTCCAATCCCTCATATAACCGGATATTCTGCACCGGGAAATAATGTTTAGAGGTGGGCACCCCGGGCATCAGGTAATCAAAGCCCACACCCACGCTGCAGGTGGCATAGCCGGCCTCACGGATGATTCGCTCCGATTCCTCCAGCAGCTGCGTCCCCAGGCCCTGCTGCCGACAGGCCTCGTCCACACACAGCAGCAGGATCACATTCCGGTTTACTACTGATAGGCCGACCAATGTTCCGTCCTCCCGCCGTCTCTCAATATAACGATTCTCCGGGTGACTGAGTATCCGCCGGACCGCCCCATCATCCCGCACAATATACGGGAAATTCCGTCTGAAAATTTCTACTCTCTCCTGCATATACTCCTCCCTCTCTGCACATCCTATCCCTGAAAGGAGATGTGCTATGAAAACTAAAATCCATACCACACCCAACGGTCAGCCTCCGGCTGACAAGTACGATGACGGCAACATTCCCCCTGAGGATCTGCCGCAGGACGTGATACCGGATGAAGTGCCCCGCAAGGATGGGCCCGGAGGAGAGTCTGGGGAGTAAGTCCCCAGACCCGTTGCCCTACATCAGACCTCAAAATCCAGACAGCTTCTGACCGCCGTATAAGGCCTGACCTTTCCGTCCGCCACCGCCACATGAGCCGGATGCACGGCATAGCCCTTCAATGCTGCCTCGTCCGCAAAGGCGCTGTCCAGCATCAGATCCGCATTGGAGCTGGGCAGCCCCTCCGTATATACCCGGATCTCCAGCAGGCCGGGGATCTGTCCTGCCAGCCCCTCCAGCCCGGCCTTAATGTCCGCTTTCACCGCCGTTTTCTCCTCCGGCGTCAGTTCCTCCTTTAATGTCCATAAAATAACATGCTTTACCATTGTTTATGCCCTCTCTTTCCGCTCATCTATCTGTCCTGCCGGTACTGCTTCCGGCCGTTCCTGTTCCTACATTTATTCCTGTGTTTATTCCTGCATCTCTTCCAGCTCCGTCTCCGTCTCCAGCATCCGCTCCAGCAGACTTTCCTGATTTTTCTCCTCCGCATCAATGGCATTCTGCAGTTCCATCAATTGGGGATAATCGCTGGCCAGCGCCGGATCCATCAACTGCAGTTGCA
>JAGANP010000389.1 GCA_017624175.1 Lachnospiraceae bacterium
CAGCGTATCCACAAAGACCTCTTTTTTGTCGGAGAGATTCACCAGCTCCAGCAGGTCGTCGGCGATCCGCTGAATCTCCCGGGAATTCATGCGGTACATAGACCCGTAGAAATCCATATATTCCTTTACCTTCAGATTGTCATACACGCCGAAGAAATCCGGCACATAGCCGATCTGCTTACGGATCTCCCGCTGATGCGTCAATGCATCCACGCCGTTGATGAGGATCCTGCCGGAGGTGGGCAGCATCAGTCCGCACACCATACGGATCGTCGTAGTCTTGCCCGCACCGTTGGGGCCCACAAAGCCGAACAGATCCCCCTGGGGAATATGGAGCGTCAGATTGTTGACTGCCTGGAATTTTCCATAATTTTTATACAGATGATCAATTTGCAGCATCCTGTTCACCCTCCATTTCCGCATAAGAATAAAGACATCCGTAGGAGGTCTCACTGCATTTGTCCGCAACCGCCTTTTCATAGTCCCGGATCACCCCGGCGATGACCGCAGTGCTCTGTTCCGATGGTCTGGCCTCATCCGCAAGGCCCAGGCCGATCAGCAGCGCCGCCATATCCTCCTGCTCATAACCGATGTCGGGATAATTACTGTAAAGATTGACCATGCTGTAGAGCAGCTCGTCACATGTATCCACCGAGCTCTGATATACGCATCTTCCCGCCTCGTCGGCCTGCCGCAGATCCAGGCTCTCTCCCGCTTTCACATCCGAGAAGACCATAATATAAGAGTCCGCCCACACAGCCAGATAATCCATATCACAAGAGGTATCATTTGTCACCGTACCCTCCAGAACCCCGTAATAGCCAGTGCCATAGCCGGTATCGCTGGTCAGCATCAGCCCGGCGGCCCTGAGACTGCCTTTTGCCTCCGTTTTCCCGCCCGCATAGAGAAATGCGCTCTCAAAATTCTCTTCCGGTTTGATGCCCACAGACAGTCCCTGACTGTTCATATCCACCATATAATAGTAATCCCTGACATTGGAGGCGCTGCTGCTGTAGTACCGGTATCCGCTCCATCCCGGTCCGGCCACCTCATAGCGGTCCTCCAGCTGTACCTTCCAGGGTTTGGTTCCCGAATGATATGCCAGAAAATAAGTATCCTCCTGGCTGCTGTCCGCTCGCTGGGCCGTGACGGAATACACCCGGGTCTCATTTACCTTAGCGCCGTTTCCCAGGAAAAATACGGCGGCAATAAACGCCAGTCCCAGCACCGGTACGCCGACCCAATACCATTCGCTCTTTTTGCATTTACGCAGGAGCAGATACAGTACAGGGCCCACCACTACCACATAGATGCCGATCAGCACTTTCAGGAGGCCAAAATCCACATCCGTGTTCCGGCTGTCAATAAAGGCCAGGGCTCTCTGCCCGGTATATTCCAGATTCGAATACCAATCCACCTGATTATAGCTGTTGGACTGATAAAGAATCTCGCTGTATATGGAGAGGATCATATAATCCTCCAGCTTCTGCATCTCTTTTTCTCCCAGAGAACAGAAAAAAATTGCCGCCGCACCGTCCCCGATGGAACTGCATACAAAAGGATACTCGGTACTTTCATAATAGTTATGCAAATTATGGTAATCCAGCTCCGCCACTGCCATCTGAGACAGATCCGCATCCACGATATCATAGAAATAATAGTAGCCGTATTTCCCGGCATTTGCCGTCAGGAAATTCTCTTCCGGCGGCTCGCTGACGCTCAGAACATCCACATCCAGAAAGTACTCGTCAAAGCCCGAAAGTGTCTGCTCTCCGTAGGCGCCTGTACCGATGAGCAGACAGCCGCCGCCCTCTACCCACTCCTGAATCGCCTGAATATTTTCCTGACTCAGAGAAGCCACATTGAACTGATCGATAATCAGAAAATACAACCCCTCCAGGTACCCCTGCAGATTGCTTTCATCCAGCTCCAGCAGCTTCAGCGGATAGCTCATATTCGGGAAAGAAAAATCTTCTCCTCCCGCATCCAGATAAGTAAGCCCGGAATACTGGTCGGAAAGAATCCCCACGGGAATTCCCTGCAGGGTATTGCCGAACACATTGGTCAGGGTAATGGACTGCACCAGATTCCCTTTTCCGTCCAGAAAATTCAGGGTCCCCCGTCCCCGCACGGTCTCCACCGCCCGCTGGGGCACGGTAATGGTGTACTGCTTCCTGCCCTGGGCCGGCAGCGTAATCTCCGTTTGATAGGCACAGTTTCCGCTTGCCATATCGTTGCTTTCCAAAATCACCTGTACGGTTCCGGTAAAATCCTCACCGCTGTTCTCTACCGTCACCTGCATCACATAATTGCTGCCGTCCTGCTTCAGCATTCCCACCTCGCCGGAAAATGCCTCCTCCGGGGTCTCACTCTCCGCATATACCGCCTGTTTGCCTGCACCGGCAATCAGACCTACTATACAGAAAAACAGCACAGCCGCTGCTCTGATTCGTCTTCGCATAACTTTCTCCCTTCTGTAACCTATGAAAATGATAACACACCCCCATGGCAAAATCCCGCATTTTCTTTTAAAAAAAACTTAAGATTTTATGAATTTGTACTGACAATAATTTCCATTTTACAAACATATGTTCTGTGTGCTATGATAAATCCGACTCATTGACCGGTCTGTATGCATCAGAAAGGAGTGTTTTTCTTGGAAAGCGTACTATGTGTGGATATCCCGGTGCAAATGATCTCCTGCACAGATACAAACGGCAGGATCACCCCCTTGCGCTTCCGCTTTCGTAACCGAACCGGGGAGTTGGTGACTGTCACGATCGACCGCATTCTGTCGGCGGATCAGGACAGAAACCGCATGGGTGCCTGTTTTTCCTGTACCGCTGTGGTTTACGGCAGCCAAAAAACTTTCCGTCTCCGGTACAGCTATCTCTCCCGGGAATGGAGGCTGTCCCGCCTAAAAGTCTGAGTCCTCCGGCCATTTTGCCTGATCCTGCGGCTCCCCGGAGAGGCCTGACAGCCTTGCCGCTTCCCGGATTGCTGCATCATACCCTTTCAGCGCCGCAAAAGGGGCAAACTGCGCCGCCCGGTCAGCCAGCGGCATCTGCGGATGCCTGCCGGATACATGATGGGGCAGATGGATAATATCCTCATAACGGCTCTGTTGTTCTGCTTTCATGCCTTGTGCCCTCCAATCTGGCGGTTTCGCTCCCTGGTCGTGGCGCCCTCCTGCAGGTTCGTCCCCTTTAATATGGCATTTTTGCCGTACTTTTTCTTTACAGCCAGCATTGCCTCCTGCAGCTTCCTCTCTTTGGCCAGCTGTATCTCCTCGGCCTCCCTCTCCCGCTGCAGTGCCTCATAATCCGTAAACAGCTCCAGCTGTTCAAACTGCCGAGCCTCCCGAACTTCCTCCTCATCCGTCAGATGATTGGCCGTCACTGTCACCCGGCGCACGGACAGCCGGGGATCCACAATGCGGTCATACAGC
>JAGANP010000390.1 GCA_017624175.1 Lachnospiraceae bacterium
TCCATCAACGATACCCAGAACCAGCTGGATGAGATCAATGACAATATTTCCGATATGGAGGATGAGCAGGATATTCTGGATGAACAGATGGAGGATCTGAATGCAGAGATCATCAACATCCTGGCCAGTGTGGATATTCTGGAGGAGGAGATTGCCCAGAAAGAAGCGGATATTGCATTGACCCAGCAGGAATATGATGCGGCAGTGCAGAGAGAACAGGATCAGCTGGATGCCATGGTATTGCAGATCCGCTTTATGTATGAGGCCGGGGATGATTCGATACTGAATCTGCTGCTGAACAACTCCGGCTTTACGGATATTCTGAATAAGCTCAACTATGCTGAGCGGGTCAATTCCTATAATCAGGAAATGCTGGATAAGTATGAAGCCACTAAGCAGGAGGTACATGATCTGTGGGATCAGCTGGAGGCGGACAAGAGCTCCCTGGAGGCGGATAAAGCAGAGCTGGAGGCGCAAAAGGACTACTGTGATCAGCTGATGGCCCAGCTGCAGCAGAAATCGGATAATTTTGCAGCCCAGATCGCCAGAGCAAAACAGGATGCGGCAGCGGCTAAGACCCTGCTGCAGCAGGAGAAAAAGCTGCTGAAGCAGCTGCAGGAAGAGGAACGGCGGAAAGAAGAAGAGCGGCGGCGTCAGGAGGCCCTGGCGGCAGCGGCACAGAATAACGGAGGCAGCACGCCCACGGTTACCGGTTCCGGCAGCTACAGTTCCACCGTGGATAACGCCTCGGGCAGTGATAAGGGAAAGCAGATTGCCAAGTATGCTTTACAGTTTGTGGGCAACCCCTATGTGGCCGGGGGAACCAGTCTGACCAACGGGGCGGACTGTTCCGGCTTTACCTACCGGGTATATCAGGATTTCGGTTATGATATTCCCCGTACCTCTTATTCCCAGAGAAGTGCGGGAAGAAGCGTGGATTACAGTGAAGCGCAGCCGGGAGATCTGATCTGTTATGACGGTCATGTGGCCCTGTATATCGGCGGGGGCAAGATCGTTCATGCCAGCACCCAGAGGACCGGCATTAAGGTCAGCAACGCCAATTACCGGCCGATTCTGGCGGTGCGGCGGATTATATAGGACGGTGAGCAGTTGCGGCTTTGGGATGGTGCGGGCTGAACGGTAAGAATAAAGGAAGCGTAAGGTGTGGATCGTAACAGAATGATCTGCACCTTTCTGTGTCCATCAGGATGCAGAGAGAAATCAGGAGGTATATTGCTGTGAGAATTATTGTAGCGGGAGACGGCAAGATGGGGTCCACTCTGACCCGTCAGCTGGTGATGGAGGGGCATGATCTGACGATGATTGACGCCAATGCCAAGGTGCTGGAGAGTACCCAGGAACGGTATGATATCATGGTGATCCAGGGCAACTGTGCAACCATGGATGTGCTGCAGCATGCAGGCGTAAAGGAGGCGGATCTGCTGATCGCTATGACGGGGGCCGATGAGATCAATCTGCTCTGCTGTATGACGGCTCATGCCATGAATCCCCAGATCCATACCATTGCCCGGGTGAGGAATCCGGAGTACACGGATCAGATCTACAGGATGCGTGATATGTTCGGCCTATCCATGGCGGTGAATCCGGAACGCCAGGCGGCGATAGAGATCGGTCGGCTGCTGAAATATCCGGGTTTTCTGAAAAGAGATACTTTCGCCAAGGGCAGGGTGGAGATCGTGGAACTGCGGCTGGACGAAAAGAGTAAGCTCTGCAATGTGGCCCTGAATGATATGAACAGTATTGTCAGGTGTAAGATTCTGGTGTGCATTGTACTGCGCAGCGGTAAAGCCGTGGCCCCGGACGGTAATTTCGTCCTGCGGGAGGGGGACCGGATCTTTGTGACGGCCCCCAGCAATGAGCTGACCAAATTGCTGCGAAATCTGGGGATCATCACCCACAAGGCAAAGCGGGTACTGGTATGCGGCGGCGGACGGGTCAGCTTCTATCTGGCAAAGCATCTGGAAAGAAGCGGGATTGCCGTGCAGATCCTTGAGCAGGATCCGGTGCGGTGCCAGATCCTGGCAAGCCAGCTGCCCTACACCGATATTTTCCAGGGAGATGCCAGCAGCGAGTTCCAGCTGGAGGAGCATGGGATTTCGGATTGTGATGCCCTGGTGACCCTGACGGGTCTGGACGAATTAAATATGATTATTTCCCTCTACGGAAACAGCTGCAATGTGCCCCAGGTCATTACCAAGCTGGGACGCATGAACAGCAACAATATCCTGGATAAGCTGCCCCTGGGCAGTATCGTCAGCCCCAGGGAGCTGTGCTGCAATACCATCGTCCGCTATGTCCGGGCCATGCAGAACCAGACCGGGGCGGCCAGGACCGTATATTCCGTTGCGGACGGTCAGGCGGAGGCCATGGAATTCCTGGTGGATGAACACACCCTGCACTGCGGGGAGCCGTTGAAACAGCTGAGAATCAAGAAAAACGTACTGGTAGCCTGCATTACCACAGGTTCCCAGCAGCAGATTCCCAATGGTGATTCTTCTTTCCATGAAGGGGACGGCGTGATCATTGTGACCAATGGGGACCGTGTGATCTATCAGCTGAATGATATTTTTGAGTAAAGGACAGAGAGAGGCGACTATGAATTATAAAATGATGGGCAGGTTCATCGGGATGATCCTGCTGGTGGAGTGTATTTTCATGATTCCGTCACTGGTCATGAGCCTGTGCATGAAAGAGGAGAGAGCTGCATGGGCCTTTCTGTTTACCGTCGTTCTGCTGGGCGTCCTGGGGCTGGGCTTGAGATGGCTGTGCCGCAGGGCCAGGAAAACCTTTTTTGCCAGGGAGGGTCTGGTATGCGTGGGCATGAGCTGGATCATCATGAGTGTGCTGGGCTGCCTGCCCTTTTATCTCTCCGGTGCCATTCCCAACTATCTTGACGCTCTGTTTGAGATGGTTTCCGGTTTTACGACCACCGGCGCTTCCATTCTGGAGGAGATAGAGGGATTGCCCTATGGCATCCTGTACTGGCGCAGCTTCAGCCATTGGCTGGGGGGAATGGGCGTACTGGTATTTCTGCTGGCGATCCCCGTAACCGGAGAGGGAGGGAGCGGCTTTACCATGCATCTGCTCCGGGCGGAGAGCCCCGGCCCCAATGTGGGCAAGCTGGTGCCCAAGATGAAGGCCACGGCGCAGATCATGTATATTCTGTACATCGTGCTGACGGTGCTGAATGTGATTTTTCTGCTGGCCGGTGGGATGCCGGTATTTGATGCGGTATGTACGGCGCTGGGTACTGCCGGTACCGGCGGTTTCGGCATCAAGGGAGACAGCATAGCCGGGTACAGTCCCTATATCCAGAATGTGTGTACCGTATTTATGCTGCTGTTCGGCGTGAATTTCAGCTGCTATTATCTGCTGTTGTTAAAGCAGGTGAAAAGTGTGCTGAAAGATGAAGAACTGCGTCTGTACCTGGGTATCGTGGCCGGCAGTATCCTGCTGATCGTCTGGAATCTGCGGGGATTTTACGATACACTGGGAGAGACGGTGCGGCATGCGGCGTTCCAGGTAGCCAGCATTGTGACCACCACGGGCTATGCCACCACGGATTTTGACCTGTGGCCCGGCTTTTCCAAGGCGATCCTGCTGTTTCTGATGGTAATCGGCGCCTGTGCGGGCAGCACGGGAGGCGGTTTCAAATGCGGCCGGGCCCTGCTGCTGGTGAAAAACATGCTGCGGAGCGTGCGGCAGATCATTCATCCCCAAAAGGTACAGGTGGTGCGGCTCAACGGACAGACCGTGGATGAAAAGGTGCTGGCTAATGCCAACACCTATCTGGCAGCCTATGTGGTGATCATTATAGCCAGCTTTCTGCTGATTTCGGTGGATGGGTTCTCCCTGATGACGAATCTCTCCGCCGTGCTGGCCTGCTTTAATAATATCGGCCCCGGCTTTGAGGCGGTGGGGCCCACCTGTAATTTCGGCGCTTTCAGCGTCTTTTCCAAGCTGGTGCTGATTATGGATATGCTGGCGGGCAGACTGGAGATTTTCCCGATCCTGATTCTGTTCTCCCGGACGACCTGGAGACGGAAATAAAGAGAATAAGACAAAAAACGGTATCGGCGCTTGAGCCGGTACCGTTTTTGGTTCTATAACATGTAGTTTTACACTTCAGCGATCAGTTCCACCTCGCAGAGCACATTTTTCGGCAGGGTCTTCACGGCCACGCAGGAGCGGGCGGGTCTGCCGGTGAAATACTTTCCATAAATCTCATTGAAAGCGGCGAAATCGTTCATATCCGCCAGAAAGCAGGTGGTCTTCACGGTCTTCTCATAGGAAGTACCGGCGGCCTCCAGCAGGGCGCCCAGGTTCTTCATGACCTGTTCGGTCTGCTCGGCGATGGTGCTGCCCACCACTTCTCCGGTGGCGGGATCCAGAGCGATCTGCCCGGAGGTATAGAGCAGTCCGCCTGCAATAAAGCCCTGAGAATAAGGGCCGATGGCGGCGGGTGCATTGGGGGTGGTAATCTGTTTCATGTGTTCATCCTCCTGTCTGTCATAGACCCGGCCATGGCAGAATCGGCAGCCACGGCCGGTCGTTTGTTACAGTATAGCATTCCCTGGGACATTTGAAAAGAAAAAAATGTGCCAGGGTGTCACGCAATGCGCAATGGTTATGAATCCCGGGAAAAGGCGTTAAAAAAGAGGAGCTGTATAAAATTACAGAAAGAAGCCATACTGAAAGGAAAGAAACGGATTCTGAGGAAAGGTCAGGTATTTAGATATGGCAGATGAACAGCAGAGCAGGCCCTTTGGACTGCGGGATCGGCTGGGATATATGTTCGGTGATTTCGGCAACGACTTTACCTTCATACTTTCCAGCATGTTTTTGATGAAGTTTTATACGGATGTAATGGGAGTGTCAGGCGGTATTGTGGGCATCATGATGATGGTCGCCCGGTTTGTGGACGCTTTCACGGATGTGACGATGGGGCAGATTGCCGATCGAAGCAGGACGGGTCCCCGGGAAAAATTCGCTCCCTGGCTGCTGCGGATGAGCGGTCCGGTGGCAGTGGCGTCTTTTCTGATGTATGCCAGCTGGTTTCGCAACATGCCGATGGTTTTTAAAATATTCTGGATGTTTTTTACCTATATTCTGTGGGGAAGCGTCTTCTACACCAGCGTAAATATTCCCTACGGTTCCATGGCGTCTGCCATTACGGCAGAGCCAAGGGAGCGGGCGCAGCTTTCTAACTGGCGTACCATAGGCGCTTCGCTGGCGGGGGCAGCCATCGGTATTATATTGCCGCTGGCGGTGTACTACACGGATGAAGCAGGCAACAAGGTGCTGTCCGGCACACGAATGGCCTGGGCGGCTTTTATCTGTTCTGTGGGGGCACTGCTCTGTTATCTGCTATGCTACCGGATGTGTACCGAACGGGTAAAGGTAGAACAGAAGTCCGGAAAATTCAGCTTAAGGGAACTGCTCTCCGGAATTATTCACAATAAACCGCTGATCGGCATTATTGTCAGTTCCGTGTGCCTGTTGATTGCCCAGCTTTCCCTGCAGACCATGGCAAACTATATTTTCCCCAATTATTATGGAAATGTGGCGGCCCAGTCGGCATCCAGCCTGGTGACTACTGTGGTAACGCTGCTCTGCGCAATTTTTACCGTGCAGCTTTCCCAGAAGCTGGGCAGAAAAACGCTGGGGATTCTGGTATCCGCCTTCAGTGCAGCGGTGCTTATCATCGCATACTTTTTCCGGGCGCCCAACGCATGGATTTTTGTGGTGTTCTATGGGCTGGCCAGTGTGGGCATCGGCGTGTACTCGCTGATTACCTGGGCCATGATCACGGATGTCATTGACGATACGGAGGTACAGCAGGGGGAACGGTCGGACGGTACGATTTATTCTGTTTATTCTTTTGCCCGTAAGCTGGGGCAAGCGGCGTCCACCGGAATTGTAGGACTCTTGCTGGAGCTGATCGGGTATAGTCAGGCCACGGCTTATGATCCCGAGGTATTGCAGGGAATCTACAGCATCACCTGTCTTGCCCCGGCGGCGGGCTTTATTCTGCTGGTCCTGTCGCTGCAGTTTCTCTATCCTCTGGGCAGGGAACGTGTGGAATATAATGCGAAAAAGCTGGCGGAGAAGCGGGAAGCCCAGAAGAAAGAGCAAGAATAATGTGTGCGGTGGAAGAATAGGAGAGTGGTAATATGGTGGATCTGAAAGCAATGCCTTATTATTTACAGGAAGAGGATATCCGCTGGGTGGAGGAGACAATCGCCTCCATGACTCCGGAGGAAAAGGTGGGACAGCTGTTTTTTCAGCTGACGGCATCCCAGGAGGAAAGCTATCTGCGGGAGCTGGCGGAGGATTATCATGTGGGCGGCTGCCGGTATAATCCGGCCCCCGGAGAGGCTGTCCGCCGACAGAACGAAATCCTGCAGAAATATGCCAAGGTGCCCCTGTTTATTGCCTGCAATACGGAGGCCGGTGGGGACGGAGCCTGCCAGGACGGCATCTACATCGGCGCCGGAATCAAGATCGGGGCTACGGACCGGACGGACTATGCCCGGGATCTGGGGCGGCTGGCCAACCGGGAGGCAGCGGCTATCGGCTGCAATATGGCTTTTTCCCCGGTATGCGATATTGTGTATAATTGGGAAAATACGGAGGTCATCAGCCGTGCCTTTGGAAATGATCCGGAGCGGGTGGCCCGGATGAGCCGGGCCTATATCGAGGGAGCCCACGAGAATGCGGGCTTTGCCTGTGTGGCCAAGCACTTTCCGGGCAACGGCGTGGATTTCCGGGACGCCCATCTGACCAATCATGTGAATTCCCTGTCCGTGGAGGAATGGGAGAGAGGCTTCGGGCTGGTGTACCGGACTCTGATCGAGAACGGGCTGGAGGGCATTATGGGCGGCCATATTATGCTGCCCGAGTATGCCAGAGCAATCCGGCCGGATATCAGGGAGGAAGAGATGCTGCCGGCTACCCTGAGCTATGAGATCATGACGGTGCTGCTGCGGGAGAAGCTGGGCTTTAACGGGATGGTGGTGACGGACGCCTCCCATATGGTGGCCATGACCGACCGCATGACCCGCCGGGAGATGCTGCCGCTGGCGATTAATGCAGGCTGCGATATGTTCCTGTTTTTCAATGATCCGAAAGAGGATTTTACCACCATGCTGGAAGCTTACAGAAGCGGCGTGATCTCGCAGCAGCGGATGCGGGAGGCGCTGGAGCGGATCCTGGGGCTGAAAGCCCATCTGGGACTGCACAGGCAGCAGGAGGCCGGAAATGAAAGCTCTGGCGGCATGGCGGGAGCGCCGAGAGAGGAAGCACAGGCGCTGCAGAAAGCCATCAGCCGGGACAGCCTGACCCTGGTAAAATATAAGGATGCAGAGGTATTACCGCTGACGCCGCAGCGGTATCCCCGGATTATGGTGGTGCATATCCGGGGCGCAGAAAACGGCATGACAGCGTTTAAGAAAATGCTGGGCATGGGCGGGGAGAATGCGGCGCAGAAGCTGATCAGCCGCCTGCGGGCTAAGGGCTTTGACGCCTTTTTATATGAAAGCCCTCTGGATGTGATGAAACAGCAGGCGGCGGAGGGAATCAAGCCGGACCTGAATATTTATTTTGCCGGAAAAAACGCCATAGCGGATTTTGTGAAGGATATGGATCTGGTGATCACCCTCTGCGACGTGGATCTGGGACGCCCGGTGTTCGGCTTTTCCAAGGGAGGCGGCGAAATTCCCTGGTATGTGTATGAGATCCCGGTGGTGGTCATCGGCTGCGGCCAGCCCACGATGCTGGCGGATATCCCCCAGGCCCGTACCTATATCAATACCTATGACGCCAAGGACAGCACAATGGACGCCCTGGTGGAGGCGCTGATGAAGGGGCCGGAGGCCTTTCCGGGGAGGGATCCCATCGACAGCTTCTGCGGACTTTGGGATACCGGAATCTGAAATTTGCCGTGTGCAAGATTCACCATCTTTACTGCAATTTTTTACATTTACTCTCCGCAGCGGCCGGGCTAAAATAGCCTTATTCAGAGCGGGATATGACCATAGAGCATGGCCCGCCAAGGAGGAGTTATTGTGAAAGAGAAGCAGAAATCAAAGCTGGGATGGCTTTGGGAAAACATGAAGGGCTACCATGCGCTGTATGTGCTGAGCCTGATCGGTACAGTGACTTACAGTGTGATGCAGCTGACCGTCCCCTATGTGTCGCAGAGTATTATTGACCTGTTTCTGAGCGGGGAGCAGGCGGTGGAAAATCTGGCAACCAAAAGGGAGCTGTTCTGGGAGCTGATCCTTGCCATGGTGGTGCTGACCTTTATCCGGACGGCCATCGTGTATCTGTCCTGTATGGGCGGAGAAGTGGCCTCCCAGAAGGTATTGTACCGGATCCGTACCTATCTGTTTGATAAGATCGAGCGGCAGGATATGCATTTCTATGCCACCTACCGCACCGGCGACCTGATGACACGGATGACCGGCGACCTGGATGCCGTGCGGCATATGATTGCCTGGGTTATCCGTACCATCGTGGAATCCCTGGCCCTGATGGGTGCTACCGCCGTGTACTTTTTCTATATGGACTGGCGGCTGGCACTGTGCCTGTTTGCCATTGCCCCTTTTATTTTTATCATCATTATTCTGTTTAAAAACAAGGTGGCCCCCCGCCATAAGGCTCTGCGGGAGAAGCTGGCGGAAATGAATACCATTGCCCAGGAGAATATCTCCGGCAACCGGGTGGTCAAGGCTTTTGCCCGGGAAAATTATGAGATTGAGAAGTTTGACGAATGCAATACGTCCTACTCCCAGACCAACCAGAAGACGGCGCTGACCTGGCTGACCTACTATCCTTATGTGGAGTCCTTTGTCAACCTGATGCCGGCGGTCCTGCTGCTGGTGGGCGGCATCTTCCTGATCCGGGATCAGATCACCATGGGACAGTATGTGGCCTTTTCCGGATTGATCTGGGCCATTACCAACCCCATGCGCCAGCTGGGCAATATCATGAATGAGTTCCAGCGGTTCTCCGCTGCGGCTGAGAAGGTTATGGAAATCTATTATTCCGAGCCGGAGATCGTGGATAAGCCCGATGCCATTGACCGGCCGGAGCGTTTTGCAGGCAAGGTGGAGTTTCAGAATGTGAGCTTTCAGTATGCGGACGGCACGCTTCCCCTCCAGCGGGATGTGTCCTTTACGGCCGAGCCGGGGGAGACCATAGCGATCATGGGGGAGACGGGCTGCGGCAAAACCTCCCTGATCCAGCTGATCCCCAGATTCTACGAGCCCACGGAGGGTCAGGTGCTGGTGGACGGTATCCCCGTGCAGAATATGAAGCTGCACCAGCTGCGCAGAAATATCGGTCTGGCGACCCAGGACGTGCTGCTGTATTCTGATACCATTGACGGTAATATCGCTTACGGCGACAGCCATATCACCCAGGAGGAGGTGGTGAAGTTCGCCAGATATTCCGCAGCTTCTGACTTTATTGCCAGAATGCCCGAGGGGTATGATACCATCGTGGGCGAGCGGGGCGTGGGTCTGTCCGGCAGGCAGAAGCAGCGAATTTCCCTGGCCAGAGCGCTGGCGGTGAAGCCTGCAATCCTGATTCTGGATGACACCACCTCGGCGGTGGATATGGAGACGGAGAAGCAGATTCAGCACAGCTTAAAGGAACTGGATTTCCCCTGTACGAAGATCATCATTGCACAGCGGATCTCCACCACCAAATATGCGGATAAGATCCTGGTGCTTCAGGATGGCCGGATCACCGAGTCCGGCACCCATGAGGAGCTGATTGCAAAGAAAGGCTATTATTACCAGGTGGTGCAGCTGCAGACCGGCGAGGATGTGTGAGTAAGATTTTAATACCGGTTATGGTTCTTTATCAATAGTTATGCCGCAGAAGCGGCAGAAGGTGAGGAAAGCTATGGCAAGAAGAAATACCTACCGGGAAGACGAGGTGCTGGAAACTCCATTTGATTTCCATCATTTGCTTCGGGCTTCCGTATACATAAAAAAATATCTGGGCAAAATGATCCTGGCGCTGACGCTGAGTGCGATCGGCGGCATCACGGCATTGTTTGGGCCCATGCTGACCCAGAAAGCGCTGGATGAAGCGATCCCGAATAAGGATATGCGGATGCTGGTGGTGCTGGTGATTACCCTGCTGTGTACCTATGCAATCAGTGTGCTCTTTACCACGATTCGTTCCCGGATCATGGTGCGGGTGGGACAGGGGATTATCTATGACATCCGAAAGGATCTGTTTGCCCATCTGCAGAAGCTGCCCTTTCAGTATTATGATGACAGACCTCACGGCAAGATTCTGATTCGTGTGGTCAACTATGTCAACTCCGTGTCGGATATGCTGTCCAACGGACTGATCAATGTGGTGCTGGAGATCCTGAACCTGATCTTTATTGTGATTTTCATGTTCCTGGTGGATGTGAAGCTGTCCCTGGTGGTCATGGCGGGCGTGCCGGTACTGGCGGCATTTATGATGTACATCAAGAACCGTCAGAGAAAGGCATGGCAGCAGGTATCCAATAAGAACTCCAACCTGAACGCTTATCTGCAGGAAAATATTGTGGGCGCCAGGATTACCCAGATCTTTACCAGAGAGGATGAAAATGCGGAGACCTTTGGCATCCTGTCAGACCGCTGCCGGAAGACCTGGATGAAAGCGGTAAGATACAGTAACCTGGTATGGCCCGGCATTGACAATATTTCGGTGTGGGTCCGGGCCGCAATATTTATTGTGGGTCTGCTGGTGATGGGGCCTGCAAATGTGAAGCTGGGCGTGATTGTGGCGATTACCTCCTATGCCTCACAGTTCTGGCAGCCCATCATGAACCTGGGCAATATTTTTAATAACTTTATCAATAATATCGCCTATCTGGAGCGTATCTTTGAGACGCTGGATGAGCCGGTGACGGTGGCGGACGCAGAGGACGCCATCCCCATGCCGGAGATTCAGGGAAAGGTAACCTTTGAACATGTGACGTTTGCCTATGAAGAGGGAAAGGATGTATTGAAAGACCTGTCCTTTACCGTGGAGCCCGGCGAGAGTGCGGCGCTGGTAGGGCCTACCGGCGCAGGCAAGAGCACCATCGTGAACCTGATCTCCCGGTTCTACAATGTAAATCAGGGGCGGGTTCTGATCGACGGACAGGATATTTCCAAGGTAACGCTGGAATCCCTGCGCTCCCAGATGGGGATTATGCTGCAGGACAGCTTTATCTTCTCCGGTACCATTGAGGATAATATCCGTTACGGTAAGCTGGATGCCACAGAAGAGGAGATCCGCCGGGCCAGCAAGACCGTATGTGCGGACGCCTTTATCAGCCGGATGCAGGACGGCTACCAGACGGAGGTAAAGGAGCGGGGTGCTCTGCTGTCCCAGGGCCAGAAGCAGCTGATTTCCTTTGCCCGGACGCTGCTGTCGGATCCTGCCATCCTGGTGCTGGATGAGGCCACCTCCAGCATAGATGTGCAGACGGAGCGGGCGCTGCAGCAGGGCCTGAATGCCATGCTCCAGGGCAGAACCTCCTTTATCATTGCGCACCGCCTGTCCACGATCAAGAACTGTGATAAGATCATGTACATTGATCAGGGCGGTATCATGGAGTGCGGCACCCATGAGGAGCTGATGGCGAAGAAAGGATATTATTACCGGTTGTATACGGCCCAGATGGAGGATATTGCCTGAGTTTGATGCCTTTGTCCCCTCGGCGTCTGAAAATCCCCTTGAGAAAGAGCTTTGCTCCATTCTCAAGGGGATTTTTATGTCACAAGATATCCGTTTTAGATATTGGCAAACTGCGCCATATAGAGGTCGTAGTAAAAGCCTTTTTTCCGCATCAGTTCGGCAGGGGAACCCTGCTCGGCAATCCCGCCGTCGTTGATGACGAAGATGCGGTCCGCATTCTGGATCGTAGAGAGCCGGTGGGCAATAACAAAGCTGGTGCGTCCGCTCAGCAGAGCTTCGATGCCTTTCTGTACCAGAAGCTCTGTGTGGGTGTCAATGCTGGAGGTGGCCTCATCCAGGATCAGGACTCTGGGCTGGGATACCATGGTCCGGGCAAAAGCGATCAGCTGCCGCTGGCCGATGGACAGCCCCGCACCCTGCTCCTTCAGCTCGGTTTCATAGCCCTTTTCCATCTTCATGATAAAATCGTGGGCGTTCACCGCTTTGGCCGCAGCGATGATCTCCTCGTCCGTTGCGTCCAGCTTGCCGTAGGCGATATTTTCCCGCACGGTGCCGTGGAAAATGAAATTGTCCTGGGTCATGACGCCCATCTGTCTGCGGAGAGAATTGATCTTTACTTTTTTCAGATCGTATCCGTCAATGGTGATGGTGCCCTCCTGAATATCGTAAAACCGGCTGATCAGGTTGACGATGGTGGTCTTGCCCGCACCGGTGGGGCCCACCAGAGCGATGGTTTCCCCTGGTCTGGCGGTGAAGCTCACATGGTCAAGCACCCGGGTCTCGTTCTCCGTTCCTTCATCATAGGTAAAGGAAACATTCTGAAAGGCGATCTCGCCGGTGATCTCCGGCAGTTCCCCCGCATCGGGAGCGTCCTGGATCTCCGGCTCCGTGTCCAGAATATCGAAGACACGTTCTGCCGCCGACAGATTGGTGACCAGCTGGTTTAAAAAGGTACTCAGGTTGGCAATGGGGTTCCAGAACATGGTGGCATAGGAGCCGAAAGCCACCAGCACGCCCAGAGTGATTTCGGGGGCGCCGATCAGCTTTACTCCCACCAGATACAGCATCATGAGGCTGATACCCCAGGAAGTATCAATGATGGGGAAAAACAGGTCTGCAGCACGGCAGGCGTGAATGAAAGAGGAGCACTGTTCTCCGGCAAGCTCATTGAACTGCTCCCGGGTCTCCTCTTCGGCGCTTAAGCTCTGCACCACCCGGATCCCCGCCACGTCCTCATGGACATAGGCGTTGACGTTGGAGGCTTTCTTTCTGACGATCTGCCATCTGGCATGGTTGGTCTTCTCCACATAGAAGATCCCCAGCGTCATGAATGGCAGGGTGCAGAGGGCTGCCAGAGCCAGCCGCCAGTCTTTGATAAACATGATAACCAGCACCCCGATGATCGTCAGGGTATTGGGGATGATGTTGGTCACGGCCTTGGCCAGCACGTCTTTCAGGGAGTTTACATCCCCAATGATCCGGGCCAGTATCTTGCCGCTGGGGCGGCTGTCGAAAAACGTAAAGGACAGGGACTGAATATGCTCGTACACGTCCTCCCTGATGGACAAAATAATGTTGTTCGAGACATAGGACATCACATACATACGGATCTTCACCATCACCACATATATCACATTGATGGCTACGGCAAAGGCCGCCAGACGCAGGAGTCCGTCAAAGTCCAGGGCAGCCACATAGTCGTCCAGGGCCGCTTCAATCAACAGGGGATTGAGCAGACTGATGCCCACGGTCACGGCCATGGCGAACAGGATCAGCGCCAATTCTTTTTTGTAGCCTTTCAGATAGTTCAGCAGTCGGGCAATAATCTTTTTGGCATCCGTTGCCTGTATATGTTCATCTTCACGAAATGAGTTTACAGCCAATTAAATCACCTCTTTCTGTTCCGGGTACTGTGCCATATAGGTTGCATAGTAGAGTCCCCTGCGGGCCAGCAGCTCCTCATGGGTACCCCGTTCGGCAATCCGGCCCTGATCCATGTATAGGATCTCGTCTGCACTTCGCACTGCGGAAATCCGGTGGGCAATGATGATCTTGGAGGAGTCGGTTATGGTTTTCAGCATCATCTGGATCTCGTGCTCCGTTTCCATATCCAGAGCAGAAGTGGAATCGTCCAGCACCAGGATGGGACTCTTCTTGGAAAGCGCCCGGGCAATGCTGATTCTCTGCTTCTGGCTGCCGGAGAGGCCCACGCCTTTTTCTCCGATTACGGTGTTGTATTGTTCATCCATTTTTTCAATAAAGCTCTGGGCCTGGGCCATCCCGGCGGCTTTCTTTACCTCCGGCAGGCCCATGGAGGTTCGCTTGCCCATCTTGATGTTTTCCTCAATGGTGTCGGAAAACAGGAAGACGTCCTGCATGACCACGGAACTGTTGCTGCGTACCTGGGACAGCTACATATTGCGGATATCCACGCAGTCAATGGTGATGCGTCCCTCGCGGGGATCGTAGAAGCGCTGCAGCAGGTTGATCAGGCTGCTTTTTCCGGAGCCGGTGGCGCCCATGACGCCCAGGGTCTTGCCCCGGGGCAGGTCGATATCAATGCCGGTCAGGATCTGGTTGCCGTCCAGGGTCAGGGATACGTTTTCAAAGGTAAGATCTCCCCGAAGCCGGTCGAGATGTACCGCATCCTCCTTTTGCAGGAGCTTTGGCTTCTCATCGGCGATGGCCTTGATCTTCTTATAGGAAGCAAAGGAGGAGGACAGCTCGTTGGCCAGCTCGGCAAACATATCCAGCGGCCAGGTGCAGTCCCGGGAATATTCCACAAATGCCACCAGGGAGCCTAGGTCCATCTGATTGCGAATGACCAGAAGGCCTCCCAGGATGGCGCAGACCACCGGGAGCACGGCGCCGATGAACTGGTAGATGGGATAAAACCGGACCATGAGCCGGGTCTGTTCCATGTTCAGCTTATAATATTGCCTGTTGTGCTTAGCAAACTTGGAGATCTCAAATTTTTCTCGGGCAAAGGCTTTCACGGTCCTCACCCCGGCCAGATTCTCCTCGGCCACGGTGGTAAGCCGGGCATTTTCCTCGCTGATATCCGAGTACACCTTATCGAACTTTTTCTCCAATACAAAGCTCAGGGCCCCGCCGAAGATCATAACGGCCAGGGGAAGCAGCCCCAGCAGGGGACTGATGGAAAACATGCAGTAGATCACGGAGACGATATAGAGGGTGATCTGGATGATCAGCATGCCGGTCATACCAAAGGCGTCCTTAACCTTATCCACATCGTCCTTGACTCTCGCCATCAGTTCGCCGGTGTTGGTGTTGTCAAAATAGTCCATGGAAAGCGTCTTGAGATGGGCAAAGAGATCCTTTCTCATCTCGGTGCCGATGGTCTGGCTGTTTCTGTCGAAGGTGAATTCCTTGCAGTAGCCGAAGACGCTCCGGCCGATGCCCAGTATCACCAGCGCCGCCAGCAGATAGCCGAAACGGCTAAAGTCGCCGCCCACAAAGGACTCGTTGATAATGATCCTGGTGATCTGGGGCGTCAGCATCTCCAGCAGGATGGCCAGAATCAGGCTGACAATGGCAAAAAGATAACTCTTCCAAAAGGGGAGTACGTAATGTTTTAGCTTTTTCAAATAAATTACCTCCTGTTTCTCTCGGTTCTGTATGCTTTATCTTCCCGTTGGCTGTCATAGAGTCAAAAAAACCCGGACAGTCGCTGCCCGGGTCTGAAAAGCATAGCTTACATGATACTGCTGCAAGAGCAGGATCAGGTATGCGGAACCGAGGTAACTGCGTGAATCGGGGTGGAACAATAAAATCCGGTAAATCCTGCATATCCTAAAAAAGTCATCTTTGTTACCTCACTTTCCTCGATATTATCGGCGGGTGACAAGTCTGCCGACATATATTATTCAACCACAATGTGGGGGTTGTGTCAACTGTTTTATGGAAGAAATTTGGATATAAAAGTGTTATACCCCCTCCATAAAGAGGGGGTAGCAGACTGTAGACAAAGCGGCTCTGGGATTTATATCCCAGAGCCATTTTTCTTTTATCAAACGAATTGCATTCAAAATAGAAATTTTGTGCGGTTTTCTCGCCTCCGGCAATCCCCATTTTGCCTTTATCTTTGCTAACTTTTTCAAATTCATACACGCAAACGTAAGCCCGACCTTCATTTCCATCCGGGCTTTTCCGTACATCTGTGTATAACGAAAACCATGATTCTCCTTTGCACTTCCAAAGAGTCTTTCTATGGTTTCTTTCCTCTTCGCATATAAATCCTTCACTCCCAATGTCTGACGGAGCTCTTCACAGATTTCCATGTATGGCTCCCATATATGACGGGTTACTGTTTTTACATGGTCCCTGCTCTCGGTACACTGTGCAAGATACGGGCATTGTGCACATACTGCTCCGCAGCTTTTATACTCCCTGTATCCTTCCCTGTTGGTTGTACGATATGTCAGCACCTGATTGTTAGGGCAGATATAACAATCGTAATACTCATCGTATACATACTCATATTTCTTGAAGAATCCGTCTTTGGTCATCGGTCTTTTGTATGGGAAGAGTGGATTTATTCCATCATTTATCAAAAGCTTTGCAATCGCCGGAGTTTTATATCCTGCATCTGCAACCAGTGTTTCTATACCAATATCCTTGATCTTATCATACAGCCCCTTAAAAGTTCTGCTGTCATGCTGATTTCCCGGGTTGATTGTATAACCAAGAATCCAGCCATTCTTATCACAAGCAGTTTCTATTGCGTAGGCAAATACATTCTTGTGCTCGCCCTTTCGGAACCATCCGCTTTCTGGATCCGTAGTGCTGCACTTTATTGTTTTTGTATCTTTGGGGATGTCATCTGTGAATTCTTTAGGATCACCTCCGGTTGAAGGTGTGCTGTCGTTATCATCATCGTCCTTGTCTTTCTTTTCTTTCATAGGTTTCTTTCCATGGGCTTCCCTGTCTTCATTGATTTCTTTTTTTAGGAGTTCCTCATAGAACAGGGCTTCTTCATGGGCAATGCGTTTCTGCATCTTTTTGTTGTTGGCTCTTGCCTTTACATGAGTGGCATCCACAAAAACCTCACTGGGATCAACGAGTTTAAATTTATAACACTCCATCAGGATGTGGGAAAATATCTGTTCAAAAAGGTCTGTATCCTTAAATCGTCTGGTATAGTTTTTTCCGAATGTAGAAAAATGCGGCACCTTATCCATCA
>JAGANP010000391.1 GCA_017624175.1 Lachnospiraceae bacterium
CACACCAGATTTCCCACATTTTCCAGCACCACCAGATCCAGCGCCTCCGGCTCCAGACCTTCCAGACCCTGCCGGGTCATCCCTGCGTCCAGATGGCACATGCCGCCGGTATGCAGCTGAATGGATTTGGCACCGGTGGCAGCAATGGTGCGAGCGTCAACGTCAGAATCGATATCCGCCTCCATAACGCCGATGTGCAGTTCGCCCCTGAGACTTTCAATCAGGCGGGTCAGGGTGGTGGTTTTCCCGGACCCCGGCGAGGACATGAGATTCAGAAGGAAAATTCCCTTCTCCTTCAGCTCCCGGCGCAGCTGATTCGCCTGGGCATCATTGTTTGCAAAGACACTCTGCTTGATCTGCAGAATCTTAACTGTTTCCATTTGCAACTCTCCTTTTTCTCTGGTCATACCAGCGAAGATGTTGTACTCTCCTGATTACAGTTTAATGATTATGGATACCATTGTCAATTAAAACCTATAATTTTCTACATAATATATTAAATATCTTATTGATTTTTGTATGGTTCTATGATATATTTGTTTTGTGGAATGTGGTATAATCACAACAGAGAGGAGCGGTTTTATGGAATTTGAACGCCTGTATGCCCCCAGTTTAAAGGAACTATTCGTGAAACAACTCCAGGGGATGATTCTCTCCGGGGAACTGCCCATGGGATCAAGACTTCCATCCGAGCGGGAGCTGTGTGAGCAGATGCGGGTCAGCCGGGCGGTGGTAAACGGTGGTATTTCGGAACTGGCCCGGCAGGGCTTTCTAGAAGTCCGCCCCCGGCAGGGGACCTATGTAACTGACTACCGACGCAACGGCAATATGGACACCTTGCTTGCACTTTTACGATACAACGGAGGGGTTCTGGGCAAAGAGGAAATTCGCTCCATACTGGAAGTCCGGCAGGGACTTGAACACATGACTGTCAGTCGAGCCATTGACTGCGCATCTGAAGAAGGTCTGCTGCGGTTGGGCAGCTATGTGGACACCTTGGCTGCAAGTCCGCCTCCGTCTCCGACCCAGGCGGCAGATATTGCCTTTGCCTTTCACCATGATCTAACCATTTTAGGAGGAAATCAGATTCTTCCCCTGATATACAGTTCCTTCAGGGTCCCCTGCACTGCACTGTGGATCCGTTTTTGCAGGAAGTATGGGACAGAATCGCTGCACAGGAATATGGAAAAGCTGCATCAGTTAATCCTGCGCCGGGACAAACAGGGCGCGGCGGCCTGGATTGACGAATATCTGGATGAAGCTATCCGTGGTAATCAACAGATTTACGAAGCATAGGCAGATCTCTTGACCAAGAGAGTGTTAGTCTGGTTCGCATACACTCTCAGTCCTCTTCCTGGCATAATAAGCCATAGCCGGAAAAGGGGCACCCCTCGCACAGTGGAGATGCTGTACAGATGGGCTTCTCCGTCTGAGAGAGAGGCCCTGTGTGGGAACGATATTCCGGCCTGGTTCTGTTGTGTTTCAAACTCGCTTGATTTGGTTTCTTCACAATTAACCTCCATTTCCTCCGGCGCCCTTTTTCAGACGCGGGATAGTATGCTTAGAAAACAAATAAGCCGTCCTCCCTGAACCAGGAGAACGGCTTGGAAAAGGATGCTCAGAGGCAGCGCCCTTTTTGAAAATAGAAAAGCCGGGATTCTTATGGCTGCTGAGCCACAAAAATCCCGGCAAATTCACAGA
>JAGANP010000392.1 GCA_017624175.1 Lachnospiraceae bacterium
CAGCGCCTCCATCCTGGATACCTATCCCATGACGGCGGAGCTGCTGCGGCAGCAGGGGATGGTCTGTGTCCCCATGCCCGGGCAGTCACAGAACCTGGCCAGAGCTTCCAAAATCTGGGCGGTAAATGCAGCCTCCGGGATGCAGGAGGCTGCGCTGGAACTGGTAGCCTATGCGATGTCCACGCAGTTTCTGAAAGAGAACACACTGGGCAGAGGCGCTACCACCAACTGGGATGTACTGGAGGAACAGATGCAGGAAGCCCTGGAAAATGAAGAGGGCTACGGCGCAAGCATGGGCTTTACGGATATTAACGGCAGGGATGTGATGATAAGCAGCGGAGCGCCGTCCCGGGAGGAACTGGATATTTTGCGGTCACTGTTGGAGAACTGTCAGGGCGTCAGCCAGTGTGACAGCCGGATTTACGAGGCGGTGATCGAAACGGGACAGAAGGCACTGGAAGGAGAATTGACTGTAGAGGGGGCAGTGAAAGAAATTGAGAAAGAAGTATCCCTTTATCTGGCGGAATAACCGGAGAAAGCAGAGGGCCAGGGGAGTGTATTTCCTGGTCCCCAGCCTGATGGGCGTGGGCTATCTGGTGCTGATCCCCTCCGGGGATGTGCTGCGCCGTTCCTTTCTGACGGCCCTGTCCGGAAAGTGGGTGGGGCTGGAGAATTATCGGAACGTGCTGACCAATGAAGCCTTTCTGCTGGCGGCGGGAAATACCCTGCGGTTTCTGGGATTGTGCCTGCCTCTGCTGCTCTCCTTAAGCCTGCTGCTGGCTCTGGCTCTCTGCCGGGTGTCCCGGCCGGAGCGGGTCAAGGCCCTGTATCTGCTGCCCATGGCCATTCCGTCGGCAACGGTGGTGCTGGTGTGGAGGCTGCTGTTTTCCCGGCAGGGCTTTCTGAATGCCTGGCTGGGAACCCATGTGGACTGGCTGGGGGAGCACACCGCCCTGTACATTCTGGTGGGCAGCTATATCTGGAAAAATCTGGGATATACCATGGTGCTGTGGCTGGCAGGCCTGAAAGCCATTCCGGCGCAGCTGACCGAAGCGGCACGGGTGGACGGCGCCGGGCCGCTCTGCTGTTTTCTGCGGATCACTCTGCCCAACCTGAAAGGGTGCGCCTATACGATCACGGTGCTGTCCCTGCTCAACGCCTTTAAATCCTTTCGGGAAGCTTATCTGGTCAGCGGCGCCTATCCCCAGCAGGATATCTATCTGCTGCAGCATCTGTTTCAGAACTGGTATACCCGGCTGGATATGGATAAGCTGGCGGCGGGAGCGGTGCTGCTGGCGCTGGTGCTGGGGAGCCTGTCTCTGCTGCTGCAGAAGCTATGGGACAAAGCGGGCTGAAACCGGCGACTTTTTGGGGGTATAGCGATGAAGAAAATTGCGGCGATATATCAGAAAAAGAAAATCCGTGGATGGCTGCTGGGCGGAATGCTGATGGGGCTGGGGCTGCTGCTGTGTCTGCCGGTGCTGGTGCTTTTCAGCGGCTCTCTGGCGGATGGGGTGGAATGGCAGCAGCGAACCGTCAGCTATCTGCAGGATACGGACGGGTATATTCTCTGGCGCTGGATCCCGGACTATCCTACGCTGGAGCACTACCGGCGGCTGCTGTTTTATTCCCCTGCCTTTTTTCAGCTGGTCTGGAACTCGCTGCGAATGACGGCGGGGATTCTGCTGGGCCAGCTGGTGATTGCGGTTCCGGCGGCCTGGGTCTTTGCCGTATACCGGTTCCCGGGAAAGCAGGCGCTGTTTTCCCTGTATGTGATTCTGATGCTGCTGCCCTTTCAGGTGACGATGCTGTCCAAGTATCTGGTGCTGCAGGAGGCGGGGCTGATGAATACCCCGTGGGCGGTGGTGCTTCCCGCCGTATTTTCCACCTTTCCCGTGTTTCTGATCTACCGGAGCTTTACGGGAATTCCGGCAGAACTGCTGGAGGCGGCCCGGGTGGACGGGGCCGGTGAATGGCAGAGCTTTACCAGGGTGGGACTGCCTGCGGCCCAGGGGGGCATCCTGGCAGCCATGATCCTGAGCTTTCTGGAAAGCTGGAATATGATGGAGGAGCCCCTGGCCTTTCTGGAGGATAAAGCTCTGTGGCCCCTGTCCCTGTACCTGCCGGAAATTGCCATGAACCAGGCGGGATATGCCTGTGCAGCCAGTGTGATCACGTTGACCGTTTCGCTCTTTGTGTTCGCCATATTCCACGATGCCCTGGAGCAGGGGATCATCACATCCGGGCTGAAAGCCTGAAGAAACAGAGGTAGGTATGGAGAGGAAAAGAAAAGCAGCAATCATGGGATTTATCATTTTTCTGGCGCTGATGGGAGTCTGCACCCTGGTAACGAAGGGAATCTACCGGGCGGGTCTGCCCCGGGTGACCAGAACCTCCGCCCGGGAGATGTCCCTGTATCACTCGGTGTCGGCGGCGGGCAGTGTGGCAGCAGGACAGGAATATGGCGTCTATGCGCCGGAGGGGCTGCGGGTGGCCACTGTGGCGGTGCAGCGGGGGGACAGC
>JAGANP010000393.1 GCA_017624175.1 Lachnospiraceae bacterium
AACTGCCAAGCCCATCTGCATGATCCCGGCCTGCTTTCTGGGGGGAAGCGTTTTCTGCCTGTTCTGCGATCTGCTGGCCAGGATCCTGTTCGCCCCCACGGAGCTGAGCATCAGTACGGTGACCGCCGTGTTCGGCGCCCCCGTGGTGCTGTGGGTCATGATAAGGCGCAATAAGGAGAGAGAGGCATGACGTATTTTGCGACACAGGAGATGAGTGTTGGCTATCAGAAGCATCCCCTGATTGACAATATTGAGATCCGCCTGGAGCGGGGAGAGATCCTGACGCTGATCGGCCCTAACGGTGCGGGCAAGTCAACGATCCTGAAGAGCATTGCCCTGCAGCTGCAGCTCCTCCACGGGGGGATCTATCTGGACCGGCGGGATCTGCAGCAGCTGTCCGGGGCAGAGCTGTCCCGGCGGATGGCTGTGGTACTGACGGACAGACTGCGGACGGAGCTGATGACCTGTGAGGACGTGGTGGCAACGGGCCGCTATCCCTACACCGGCCGGTTCGGCCTGCTGTCGGAGGCGGACCGCCGGGCCGTCCGGGAAGCCATGGAGCTGGTTCATGTGACGGAGCTGCGAGAACAGGACTTTACCCGGATCAGCGACGGCCAGAGACAGCGGGTGATGCTGGCCCGGGCTATCTGCCAGGAACCGGAGATCCTCATTCTGGATGAACCCACCTCCTATCTGGATGTGAAATATAAGCTGGAATTTTTGTCCATTCTGCAGGAATTACGCAGAAAAAAGGGACTGACCGTGATCATGTCCCTCCACGAGCTGGAGCTGGCGGCAAGGATCTCGGACCGGATCCTCTGTATCGACGGCAGGCATGTGGACCGTTTCGGCAGTCCCCGGGAGGTCTTTGAGCCGGGCTATATTTCCCGACTGTTTTCCATCTCCGCCGGCAGCTTCGATGAGGAAAACGGCAGCATGGAGCTGGAGGCACCCAGGGGGGAGCCGGAGGTCTTTGTCATAGCCGGGGGCGGCTTTGGGCGGAATGTATACCGCAGCCTGCAGCGCCGGGGCACGGCGTTTGCGGCAGGCATTCTGTTTCGGAATGATCTGGATTATCCTGTGGCGAAGGCGCTGGCGGTTCAGGTCATAGAGGCTACGGCCTTTGAGCCCATCTCTGACGCCCTGACAGCGGCGGCTAAGGAAAGTCTGGAGGGCTGCAGGAGGGTGATCTGCTGCAGGGAGACCTTCGGTACCCTGGAAAAGGCCAATCAGGAACTGCTTGCCTATGCCGGGCGGATGGGGAAAGCAGTGGAAATGGCCAATACAGAGAAAGGCGTGGAAGAGATATGGCAAAGGTAATTATGGTGCAGGGAACCATGTCCAATGCGGGCAAGAGCCTGCTGGCAGCAGGCCTGTGCAGGATTTTTAAACAGGACGGCTACCGCACCGCCCCGTTTAAATCACAGAATATGGCGCTGAATTCCTATATCACCGCAGAGGGGCTGGAGATGGGCCGGGCCCAGGTCATGCAGGCGGAGGCGGCGGGCATAGAGCCCATGGTCTGCATGAATCCGATTTTGCTCAAGCCCACCAATCATACCGGCTCCCAGGTGATCGTAAACGGGGAGGTACTGGGCAATATGAGCGCCAGGGACTATTTTGCCTACAAGACCCGGCTGATCCCCGATATCAAAAAGGCGTTCCGCAAGCTGGAGGCGTATGCGGATATCATTGTCATAGAGGGAGCGGGCAGTCCGGCAGAGATCAATCTGAAGCAGACCGATATCGTCAACATGGGGCTGGCGGAGATGGTGGACGCCCCGGTGCTGCTGGTGGGGGATATTGACCGGGGCGGCGTGTTTGCCCAGCTGCTGGGAACCCTGATGCTGCTGACCGACAGGGAGCGGGAGAGAGTCAGGGGGCTGATTATCAATAAGTTCCGGGGGGATAAATCCATACTGGATCCCGGGATTGATATGCTCCGGGAAAAAGGCGGCGTTCCGGTGACGGGGGTAGTCCCTTATATGGAATTGTCCCTGGAGGATGAGGACAGCCTGACGGAGCGGTTTGACCGCAGAAGCCGGGGGCTCATTGATATTGCCGTAATCCGTTATCCCCGGATCTCCAACTTCACGGATTTTAATGTGTTCGAACAGATGCCGGAGGTGACGGTGCGCTATGTGACCTCCATCAGCGAACTGCAGCATCCCGATCTGCTCTTTTTGCCCGGAAGCAAGAACACCATGGGGGACTTAAAATGGATGCGCCAGAACGGTCTGGAGGCGGCGGTGAAAAAGCTGGCGGAGGATATTCCGGTGTTCGGTATCTGCGGCGGGTATCAGATGCTGGGAGAGCGGATCACGGATTCCGACGGCGTGGAGGAGGGGGGGAGCCTTCGGGGCATGGAGCTGCTGCCGGTTTCCACGGTGCTGGAGCGGGAAAAGCAGCGCCGCCAGGTGGAGGGAACCATCGGGCAGCTGGGCGGAATTCTGCAGGATATATCGGGGGCTCCCTTTCAGGGCTACGAGATCCATATGGGCCGGACGGCGGTGACTGAGGGAGAGGCAGCAGCTGAAGAGGAGCAGAGCGTGGTGACCGCCGGTGCCCATCAGAATGTGTACGGCTCCTATGTGCATGGGCTGTTTGACCGGGGGAGTACCGCCGGCGCCATTGTGCAGGCGCTGGCCCGGAAGAAAGGAATTGCCCTGGAGGACGGCGGCATGGAGGATTACCGGACCTTTAAGGAAAGACAGTATGATCAGCTGGCGGATACCCTGCGAAGGTATCTGGATATGGAGGAAATCTATGGAATGCTCAGAGAAGCCCGTCTGGAATAAGTATACAAGGGAGGAATTGGGACAGCTTACCGTGACTCCCCCGGACGAAACCGTGCGAAAGCAGGTACTGGAAAACTGGGACAAGGTGGCAAAGCCCCTGGACGGCATGGGAAGCTTCGAGACCCTGACGGCCCGGATCGGAGCGATCCTGGGTACGGCCCGGATCGACATCTCCCGAAAAGCCGTGATCATCATGTGCGCTGATAACGGGATTGTGGAGGAGGGCGTCAGCCAGTCCGGACAGGAGGTGACCGCTGCGGTGGCCCTTTCCATGGCCGGAAAGCATTCCTCCGTGGGCAGAATGGCCCGGTGGATCGGGGCGGACACTATTCCGGTGGATATCGGCATCAATCGGGAGGAACCCATCCCCGGGGTACTGGACCGCAGGATCCGGCGGGGCACCAGGAATTTCCGGAAAGAACCGGCTATGACCCAGGAGGAGGCGATCCGGGGGATCGCTGTCGGTATTGATATGGTATATGCCTGCAAGGAAGCCGGGTACCGGCTGCTGGCCACGGGGGAGATGGGGATCGGCAACACCACCACCAGCAGCGCCGTAGCGGCGGCGCTGCTGCAATGTGAGGTCAGCAGGGTCACCGGCCGGGGGGCCGGTCTGAGCGACGCCGGGCTGGCACGGAAACGACAGGTCATTGCAGAGGCCATGGAAAAGTACGATCTGTATCATGCAGACGCCCTGACGGTTCTGGCCGCCGTGGGGGGGCTGGACAGTGCCGGACTGGCCGGAGTCTGTATCGGCGGCGCTCTGTTTCATATCCCGGTGGTGCTGGACGGTGTGATCAGCATGGTGGCGGCCCTGGCGGCTCAGCGGCTGGTTCCCGGCACCGGGGCCTATCTGCTTCCCTCTCATAAGGGAAAGGAACCGGCGGTGGAGTGTCTGATGAAGGCCCTGGGGGCGGCGCCGGTGATTGACGCCGGACTGGCCCTGGGGGAGGGCACGGGAGCCGTGATGCTGTTTGCCCTGCTGGATATGGCGCTGCAGGTCTATCAGGATCGGACCACCTTTTCGGATATTCGGATCGAGCAGTATCAGCGGTTTTTGTAAGGTATTGACTGCGCCGGACAATACAGATTGTGATTGGAGAGAATGATGCTTACCGTAATTACAGGGGGAAGCGGCAGCGGGAAATCCGCTTTTGCCGAAAAATATGTGACAGAAATCGCCGGAGAAAGCCGGAAATACTATCTGGCCACCATGCAGGTCTTTGACCGGGAGGGTCAGGAGAAGGTGGACAGGCACCGGCAGCTGAGAAGCGGAAAAGGATTTCACACGATCGAACAGCCCACGGCAATCTATGAAGCGCTGGAGAAGATGCGGGCGATGGAGCGGGAAGAAGCCGTCAGGACGCCTGCCGGAGAAGCGGAACCGGATAGAGCGGCGCTGCTGGAGTGCATGTCCAATCTGGCGGCCAACGAAATGTTTTCCGGAGAGCTGACTAGGACCGGGGAGGAGACGGCGGACAAGATCCTCCGGGAGGTGGAGCAGCTGAGCAGGGGACTTCAGCACCTGGTCATTGTGACCAACAATGTATTTGAGGACGGCGTCACCTACGATGCTTCCACCATGGAGTATATCCGGGGGCTGGGAAGCATCAATGCCGGGCTGGCGGCCATGGCGGATGAGGTGATCGAGGTGGTGGCGGGGATCCCGCTGCCGGTCAAGGGAGGAAGATAGATGCATCTGATCAAAGCCTTTTTTATTGCGTTTTCCATTTATTCCCGGATTCCCATGCCCCAGTTTGCCTGGAAGGAGGAGGATATGAAATATATGCTCTGCTTTTTCCCCTGGGTGGGGGGCGTGATCGGCGTCTGCGTGTATCTCTGGAGTCTGCTCTGCGGCCGGTTCGGGGTCGGAGCTCTGTGCTATACCCTGATCGGCACGGCCATTCCGCTGCTGCTTACCGGCGGCTTCCATGTGGACGGCTTTATGGATACCATGGATGCGTTCCATTCCTGGCAGCCCCGGGAAAAGAAGCTGGAGATCCTGAAGGATTCCCATATCGGCGCTTTTGCGGTGATTATGCTGGGTACCTATGGGCTGCTCTATGCGGGGGCCTTTTCCCAGCTGCAGGAGGGGGCGCTGCTGGGGATCTTCTGCGCAGGCTTTTTCCTGGCACGCTGTCTGAGCGGCATCGCCATCCTCAGCTTTCCCTCCGCCAAAAAGGACGGTATGCTCTATCAGTTTGCCAGAAGTGCGCAGAAAAAGACCGTAAAGGGTGTCCTGTATCTGCAGGCGGCAATCTGCATCGGCTTTATGCTGCTGCAGAGCCGGTATGCCGGAGCGATTGCGGCGGCAGCGGCTGGGCTCTGCTATGCGTATTACGGATACCGCTGCAAAAAGGAGCTGGGCGGGATCACCGGGGACACCGCAGGGTATTTTGTGCTGATCTGTGAGGCCGGTATGCTGGCGGCGCTGGCCATAGTAAATATTCTGCTCGTCTGAAACAAGGGGCGGCATAGGAAAGAAAAGAGGGTGAAAAAATGCGGCTGATTATCGGAGGCTATAGCCAGGGAAAATTAAGGTATGTGCTGCAGCGCTGGGGCGCAGAGGTCTGCCGGGTATGGGACGGCGAGCTGCCCCGGGAGGAGCAGGCGCAGGAGGCGGCAGCCGGGGGCAGGATCCCGGTGGTGAATCATCTGCACAGTCTGGTGAAAAAAAGGCTGGAGCAGGGAGGCTGTCCGGAGGAGGAGATCGCTGCTTTTGCACAGCAGCATCCGGACTGTGTGTTCATCAGTGACGAGATCGGCAACGGGATCGTCCCCATGGACGCCTTTGAGAGGGAATATCGGGAACGGACGGGCAGGATCCAGGTGGAACTGGCGAACCGGGCAGAAGAGGTGGTGCGTGTATTATGCGGAATCGGACAGAGAATCAAATAAGGCTGGTCTTCATCCGGCACGGTGCGACTTTGGCCAATGAGCAGCGCCGTTATCTGGGGAAAACGGAGGAGGGACTCAGTGAAAAGGGGATCGGAATGCTCCGGGAGGCCTGCCGCAGGCAAGCTTACCCCCCGGTGGACTGCCTGTTTGTCAGCCCCATGCGGCGCTGCCGGGAGACGGCCGGGATCCTCTATCCCGCCGCCATGCCCATACAGATCCCGGAGTGGGAAGAGATCGACTTCGGAGCCTTTGAGGGGAAAAATTATGTGCAGCTGCAGGGGGATGAGCGGTATCAGGCCTGGATCGACAGCGGCGGCACATTGCCCTTTCCGGAGGGGGAGAGCCGGGAAGCTTTTCTGCAGCGGTGCTGTCAGGGCTTTCAGCGGATGACCGGAGAGCTGCTGCGGCGGAGCCGGGAGAGGCCGGAGATGGGGATCACGGCGGGCTGCATTGTCCATGGGGGCACCATTATGTCCCTGCTGAGCCGGTACGGCGGCGGGGAATATTTTGCCTATCAGGTAAAAAACGGCGGCGGCTACAGGTGCCGTTTAAGCGGCGCTCCGGAAGCATGGGCGCTGGAGGAGATCGAAAAGCTGGAGGAGTCATGAAATATCACATACTGGCCTTTTTTGGAGGCTTTTTGCTGGATCTGCTGCTGGGCGATCCCTACTGTTTTCCCCATCCGGTCCGCCTGATGGGGAGCCTCATTTCCAATCTGGAAAGGAAACTGCGGGGAAATGAACTACCGGAAAAAGAACTGCGGGAGGGAAAGGTGCTGGTGGCGGCGGTACTGCTGCTGACAGCGCTTGCCTCCGGCCTGCTGCTGACCGGGGCCTATCTGCTGCATCCCTGCATCGGCGCAGCGGTGGAGACGGTGATGACCTATCAGATCCTGGCGGTCAAATGTCTGAAGGTGGAGAGCATGAAAGTGTACAGAAGCCTGACCCGGGAGGGGCTGGAGGTCGCCCGGAAAGCCGTCTCCATGATCGTGGGCAGGGACACGGCGGTGCTGGATGAAAAAGGGGTGGCGAAAGCCGCCATTGAAACCGTGGCCGAGAATACCTCGGACGGGGTCATCGCCCCCATGCTGTACCTGGCGCTGGGAGGGCCTGTGCTGGGATTTCTCTATAAGGCGGTCAATACCATGGATTCCATGGTGGGCTATAAGAACGACAGATATCTGTATTTCGGGAGAGCGGCGGCGAAGCTGGACGATCTTGTGAACTTTTTCCCGGCCAGGATCAGCGCCGGGCTGATGATCCTGGCGGCTTACTGCGGAGGAAAGGATTTCTCGGGAAAGGAAGCCTGCCGCATCTATAAACGGGACAGGCGTAACCATGCCAGCCCCAATTCGGCGCAGACGGAATCCGTATGTGCGGGAGCCCTGGGAATACAGCTGGCCGGTGACGCCAGATATTTCGGCCAATGGGTCAGAAAGCCCTATATCGGGGATGCCCGGCGGGAGGTGGAATACGAGGATATCCGGCGGGTCAACCGGCTCATGTACCTGACGGCAGGGCTGTGTGAGGCGCTGTGCCTGCTGGGGATGGCGGCGGTGTATCTGCTCTGAGGCTACCGCTCATACGTGTGGACAATAACGGTCTGCGGGAATATGCCCGCAGCGGGGCAGAAAGGCATAGAGGTGAGAAAGGAGGCGGCAGATGAAAGGAATGCATGGAGGGGATATCTACAGAAATCAGGTGCAGCTGGATTTTTCTGTGAATGTGAATCCCCTGGGGATGCCGGAGGGGATGGAAGAGGCGCTGCACAGGGCGGTGGAGCACTGCGGGCAGTACCCGGATATCAGTGCCCGGAGACTGCGGGAGGCGGTCAGCGGCATGCTGGAGGTTCCCCCGGAATATCTGGTGTTCGGCAGCGGGGCCTCGGAGCTTTTCATGGCCGCAGTTCATGCCCTGAGCCCCCGGCGGACCGTGATTCCCGTGCCCTCCTTTTACGGCTATGAATATGCGGCCCGTGCCGCCGGGGGAGAGATCCTGTACTATCCCCTGAAGGAGGAAAAGGACTTCCTGCCCCGGGAGGATCTGCAGGATCTGCTGAACGGGGAGACCGATCTTCTTTTCCTGGCCAATCCCAATAATCCCACGGGAAAGCGGATACCCCGGACGCAGCTGCGGGAACTGCTACGAATCTGCAGGGACAGAGGGATTATCGTGGTGCTGGATGAATGCTTCATTGAATTCTGCGGCCAGGAACATTCCCTGCTGCCGGAGCTCGAGGACTACGATAATCTGCTGCTGGTCAGGGCCTTCACCAAGATCTGCTCCATTCCCGGCGTGCGGCTGGGCTATCTGGTCTGCAGCAATCCTGTGCTTTCGGAGCGGATCCGCAGGCAGCTGCCGGAATGGAATCTGTCCGTTTTTGCCCAGGCGGCAGGGCTTGTCTGTGCGGAGCAGACGGCGTTTATCCGCCGGACCGCCGCCTATGTGAAAGCGGAGAGGGAGCTTCTGACCCGGCAGCTGGAGGAGCTGGGCCTGCGGGTATTTCCCGGGGAAGCCAATTTTATCCTGATCCACAGCGAGAAAGACCTGTACGGAGAGCTGTTAAAGCGGGGGATCCTGATCCGGGACTGCGGGAATTTCAGGGGACTGGCCGGGGGCTATTACCGGGTTGCCGTGAAAAACAGGCAGGATAACGAGAGATTACGGAAAGCGATAGGTGAATTATTTTGAAGCAGATCGAACATTTACAGCCGGAAGAAATTGAAAAGAGGAGCTTTGCCATCATTTCCCGGGAACTGGAGAGCAGGGGAATCTGCCTGCCCCGGGAGGAAGCCATGATTACCAAGCGGGTCATCCATACCACGGCGGATTTTGACTACACCCGGACGCTCTGTTACGCCCCGGGGGCCGTGCAGACAGCAAAAGAGCTGATCCTGAGCGGCGCCGACATCGTGACGGATACCAATATGGCGCTGGCGGGGATCAACAAGAAGACGCTGGCCGCTTTCGGCGGAGAGGCGCACTGCTTTATGGCGGAGGAGGCGGTGGCCCGTCTGGCCCGGGAAAGGGGCACCACCCGGGCGGCGGTCAGCATGGAAATGGCGGCCGGGCTGGAAAAGCCGGTGATCTTTGCCATCGGCAATGCGCCCACGGCCCTGATCCGGCTCTATGAGATGATGCAGGAGGGAGACTGGAGACCCGCTTTTATCATCGGCGTGCCGGTGGGCTTTGTCAATGTGGAGGCGGCCAAGGAACTGATTCTGGAGACGGATGTGCCCTATATCGTCAACCGGGGGAGAAAGGGGGGCAGCAATGTGGCGGCGGCCATCTGCAATGCTCTCCTGTATGAGCTGAGCAGAGGAGCGTGAACGGATGCGGTACGGTTTTACCACAGGAAGCTGTGCGGCTGCGGCGGCAAAGGCGGCTGCCTATATGCTGCTGACCGGAAAGAAGAAAACACAGATTACCATAGAGACGCCCAAGGGGATTCCCTATACGGCCCGGATCCTGGACATTGTCAGCGGGGAACGGGAAGTCAGCTGCGCTGTGGAAAAGGACGGCGGAGACGACCCGGACGTCACCACGGGAGCTCTGATCTATGCGAAGGTCTCTCTTGCCGGGGATACCGGAGGGGAGATCCGCATTGACGGCGGCAGGGGCGTGGGACGGGTGACCGAGCCGGGCCTGGATCAGCCGGTGGGGAATGCGGCCATCAACCATGTGCCCCGGGAGATGATTACCAGGGAGGTGGGGCAGGTATGTGCGGTGACGGATTATCAGGGCAGCCTGCTGGTGGAAATATCGGTGCCCGGAGGAGAGCGTTTGGCAGAGCATACCTTTAACCCCCGGCTGGGGATCGTGGGGGGCATCTCGATCCTGGGCACCAGCGGCATCGTGGAGCCCATGAGTACCCGGGCCATACTGGATACAATCCGGGTGGAGCTGAACCAGAGACGGGCCCAGGGCTTTGATACGGTGGCGGTCTCCCCGGGCAATTACGGTCTGGACTTTATGAAGACCGCCTATGGGTATGATCTGGACAAAAGCGTAAAATGCAGCAATTTCATCGGCGATACCCTGGATATGGCAGTGGAGCTGGGCTTTCGGAGGCTGCTGCTGACCGGACATATCGGCAAGCTGATCAAGGTGGCGGGGGGG
>JAGANP010000001.1 GCA_017624175.1 Lachnospiraceae bacterium
GTATCGGTCCAGTCGAAATCCCGGGTGATGGAATAGGTGGGAATGGGATACTGGAAGCCCCGGCCGTTGGAGTCTCCCTCAATCATGGTCTCGATAAAGGCCTTATTGACCATGTCCATCTCCTTCTTGCAGTCCTTATACTTGAAATCCATCTCCTTACCGCCCACGATGGCAGGCAGCTCCGCTAAGTCATTGGGTACGGTCCAGTCCAGCGTAATATTGGAGAAAGGCGCCTGGGTGCCCCAGCGGCTGGGGGTATTTACCCCGTAGATAAACGCCTCGATACATTTTTTCACTTCCCCATAGGACAGATTGTCCACCTTTACAAAGGGCGCCAGATAGGTATCAAAGGACGAAAATGCCTGGGCCCCCGCCCATTCATTCTGCATGATTCCCAGGAAGTTCACCATCTGGTTGCACAGCACGGACAGATGCCGGGCAGGTGCAGAGGTGATCTTGCCGGTGATGCCGCCCAGCCCCTCCTTGATCAGCTGCTTTAAGGACCAGCCCGCACAGTAGCCGGTCAGCATGGACAGGTCATGGATATGGATATCCGCATTGCGGTGGGCCTCTGCAATCTCCTCGTCATAGATCTCGGACAGCCAGTAGTTGGCCGTTACCGCACCGGAATTGCTCAGGATCAGGCCGCCCACGGAATAGGTCACCGTGGAATTCTCCTTTACCCGCCAGTCCTCCACCTTCACATAGCTGTTCACCACGTCCTTGTAGTCCAGAATCGTGGACTTCATCGTGCGCATCTTCTCCCGCTGCTTGCGGTACAGGATATAAGCCTTGGCCGCCTCTTCATAGCCCGCCTGGCCCAGCACCCGCTCCACGCTGTCCTGGATATCCTCCACATGTACGGCGCCGTCCTTTACCTTGGACTGGAAATCTGCCGTCACCCGCAGCGCCAGCAGATCCACAATGTCATTGTTGTATTCCATCTCCGTAGCGGTAAATGCTTTCATAATAACATCATTGATCTTACTCAACATAAAATCCGTCTTTGTTCCGTCTCTTTTAATTACCTGAATCATCTGTAACCTCTCCCCTGTATATCTATGCGTAACAGTTCAGCCCGCACCATTCGCAAAGCCGCCCCTGCGGTGCTTTCCCGCTGCTTCGCAGCTAACTTTGCTCATAATCGGGCGCTTAACTCATAACCTGTACAACAGCCAAATTCATGCAAGCATGATCTGGCTGTCATACAGGTTATGGCTGAACTGTTATCTCTATTCTATCATTCGAATATTCTAAAGTCAATGCAAACGGTACAATATCTGGTATTTCGTTCCATTTTATCTGCCAGATCTTGTATTTTGCCGTTTTTTTCCCCTGATTACGCACTTTCCTACCGGGTGGAAAGGAAATCATACTCCCGTTTCGCCACCTGGTCATCGGGATAAGTCTTCAGATAATTTTCCATCAGCGCTGCCGCCTGCTGGTAATCGTGCAGATACTCATAGGTCACCGCTTCATTAAACAGCAGGGACTGCATCACATCATTTCCCTCAATCTGCATACCGGCCTGAAAGGCGGACAGCGCCGCATCATAATCTCCCAGAGCCATCTCGCACAGCCCCAGCTGGTTATAGATCCGTGCATCGGAGGTATCCTTTGCCAGGTAGTTGTTGTACACGCTCACCGCATAATTATAGTCTCCCGTGGCCTCATAGGACTTCCCCAGATACAGGTAAGCCTCCGCTCCCCCCTGATCCTTGGCGGTCTCCAGCGCCAGGTAGGCCGACTGATATTCTTCCAGATAATAGTACATCCGCCCTTTGTCATAATCGCTCATCTGGGCTTCATAGTTCTCCATGGCCGTGCGCAGATAGGTCTGTCCCGCCTCCTTGTAGCCATAATTATACAATACCTCATAGATCTGGATCAGCCGGTCAAAATTCTTACCGTCCATGGCGATCACCTGATCAAAATCCTCCTTGGCGCCCGCATAATTATCCAGACCCATCCGGGCATTGCCCCGCAGAAACAGGGCGTCCTCATTTTTCGGCTGCATGGCCAGAATGGCGCTGTAGACCTCCTCCGCCTCGCTGAGCCTGTTATCCTTGGTATAGGCAGCGGCCAGGTAGAAATTGATATCATAATCCATATCTTCCACCCAGCCGTCGGAATAGCCCAGAGCTTCCAGAAAACAGTCCGCCGCCTGACCGTACTGCGTCAGGCCCAGATAGGCGATACCCTCAGCCCGAGCCAGCTGTTTGCTGCCCTCTCCCATGGCTCTGGCCGTATCAAAGCTCTCTATGGCGCCCTGATAATCCAGGGTCTGAAGCGCCTCCATGCCCAGCGCTGTATTCTCTCCTACACCGCCGCAGCCGGTCATTGCCAATGCCGCTCCCAGCAGGGCAGCGGCAGCCTTCTTCCTTTTTCCGCTGTATCTTCTTTTTTTCACACTTCCTCCTATTCCGGATCATACCGGCAGTCTGGCATATTTCTTTCCGTTTTTCTCCAGATACATATTCTTATCCGCCAGCTGCAGACAGTTCAGCAGCGGCACGCTCCGGTCACAGCGTGCATACCCGATGCTGGCCGACAGCTCATAGGGCTTATCCGAGCTGTCATTGAACTGCCGGAGCCGCTGCCGGATGGCATTGATCCTGGCCTCCACGAATCCCTGGGATTGGGTTGCCATGCAGATCTGGAATTCATCCCCGCCCGTGCGGGCCGCCAGGCCGCATTCCCCTTTCTCCGCTTCCAGAATATCGGCCAGCGCTTTCAGGGCCGCATCCCCCTCCAGATGACCGAAATGGTCATTGATATATTTCAGGCCATCCATATCCAGGTTGATGACAAAAAAGCTCTCCCCGGTCTTACACAGATGATTATACTGCTTCTGCAGCGCTTTCTCCATCTCCCTGCGGTTGCAGATCCCCGTCAGCTCATCCCTGCCGTATTGCAGGCGCATCTCATTCAACGCCTGATTCTCCTTATACATCTGCATTCTGGCAAGGGCAATGGAGATGCTCTGTATCCAGGTCTGAAACTGATATTTCAGTTCTTCGGGATAATCCGTCTTCAATACCACATAGCCGAAGCAGTCGTTTTTCTCATGAAGCGTACTGATATAGAGGATCTCGCCCTCCTCATGGTAGGCGGCGGGCAGCAGCTCCTGACGCCGGAAACGCTCCGCATGAGGCGTATCTTCTATCTCCGTCATCACATTCCGCAGGATCATATGCTCCGTATAATGCGTCATATTCGCCGCTTTTTCCTCCTGCTGCTCTCCCTCGTCGCTCATACAGACATACAGGGTATGGAATCTGATCACGCTGATGTAGGCCCGCCCCACATTCATCAGTTCTTTAAAGGTACTTACGCTGTCAAAGTCCACATACATGGAGGCTCCGTGATACAGTGCGCTCTGCAGTTTTTCCTTATTCAGAAACAGCCTCCTGACTGACTCCCTGTCAATATCCTGAGCACAGCCGCAGGAGCCCCGGTATCTGCCTCTGATCTCCACGCTGTCCAGTCCCTCCCCGGCATCCCGCCCCTGCCAGAGATTTTCCAGCATAAGCACGGCCCGGCGGCCCATATCCCGGTAATTCACCCGGATACTGGTCAGCGAAGGGATGGATACCCTGGCTTCCTCCACATCATCAAAGCCGGACACACATACCTGCTCCGGGATCTGAATCCCTCTGTTGTGCAGCTCCTCACAGATGGATACCGCCATATAATCGTTGGCACAGACAATGGCCTGGGGCAGGGGCTTCCCCTCCTCCAGGAACCAGTCCAGCGCCTCCGGCCCCATATTTTTCCAGTAATTCCCGTGAAAAACCATATGCTCCGTCACCGGCAGCCCATGCCTTTCCATGGTATCCCGATAGGCCTGCAGCCGCAGCTGCGCATCTTTCATCGAGGGCTTTCCCGACATGAAACAGATCCGCTGGAACCCATGCTCCTGAATGAAATGCTCCACCATATTGCAGATGGGTTCATAATTTTCTATCAGTACGCTGTAAAAACGGGGATCCCCTTTCCGCAGGCAGATCACCGGGCATCTGACTTCCCGCTGCAGCATCTCCGTCAGTTCCTCGTACATCCCTTCCACGTTAAAGGTATCCCCCGCCAGCACGATCCCGTCGTAATCGTTCAGATCGGGGATATGGATAATGTTTTTCTCTCCATAGCCATGAAAAATATTGGAGCCGTAATTTCCGAAATTATTGAATATATGTAGGGTATAGCCCTGCTCCCGAACCCTCTCAATGATCCCTGAAGTAACCCCGGCCTGGTACTCGGCAGCCACCTCTCCGACGAAAAAAGCAATCTTCTTCATTCCCTATCCCTCAACTGTGACTTTAATCCTATTTTCATCATACTCTTTTTTTGTCAGAATGTCTATTTTTCCCTTTCTATTTTTTCCTTTTCTCTGCATTTTTGTGTAAAACCTCTATACCATGTACAAAAAAAGAACCTGCCGGTGAGCATTTTCACCAACAGGCTCTATTTTCCACAATCCCTATACTGACGCCGCTCCCTGCAGCTTATCCGTAATATAAGCGCAGACCTGGCTCCGTTCCATCCCCAGGGCAACTGCCAGTTCTCCGTACAGGCTGTCCTCTGCCAGCTTAAAATACCGGCCATCCACAGCGGTCTCCTTACGTCCCGCCTGCAGGCGCTTCTGTTTGCGGTCATAGATCGTCTTGATGACCCGAATCCACTGCCTGCTGTCATTGGTTCTCATACAGCTGCGGTACTCCTGCTCCGCCAGCTTCTCGTTAAGGATCTGCAGCGGCAGGATCTCGGGAATCTTCCTGACCAGCTGCTCCGCCTGCTCCCGGCTGAGCACCTCCCGCAGGGAATCATCATGATCCACCGGCACATAAACCGTACTGGCTGTGATGTATTCCGGCTTCAGAATATAATAAAGCTTCGCCTTATCCACTCCGGCTATATCCAGTGTCGTAATATCCTGCACCGTACATACCCCTTTGTTTCCGCACACCACATACTGCCCTACATTGTACATATTTACCTGCCTTTCCTTAAAATTCCATACGATGAATTGTTTTGAGTTCTTATCTATATTTTTTCTATATTTTAACACTTTTAAACCTCAAAAGTCAGTAAAATATCTGTTTTTTTCAAAAGTTTGTGAAATATGTCGGAACGTTTCCGGATAGGCATTGTATATTCTGTCTATGACTTTTTTCCCATTTTTGGCAAAAAAAGCTGCCGGAAAAGTTCTCCTCTCCCGGCAGCTCCCCAAACACCTTACCGAATCTCTGTGACGGTATAGTCCTGGGCCTCCACGGCCTGCTTCAAAACCTCATCCGCCACCTCACCGCTTAAGGTCAGCACCGCAGTGCCCGCCTCATGGCTGACCACTGCCTCCTGCACCTCCGGCAGCGCCTCAAGGCACTTCTTTACTCTGGCCTCACAATGGCCGCACATCATTCCCTCAATCTTCATGGTTTTTGTCATGGCTTTTTCCTCTCTTTTCTCCTGATTTTCTTCCGAACCGGCAGCGTGACGCCCTCTCCGGCGCTTCGGGCGGTCCTTTCCGGCATCATGCACATCCAGCAGATTCAGCCGCAGGGCATTGGTCACCACACAAAAGCTGGACAGGCTCATGGCTGCGGCGGCAAACATGGGGCTGAGCTCCCAGCCAAAAACAGGAATCCATACGCCTGCTGCCAGCGGAATGCCGATGGCATTGTAGAAAAATGCCCAGAACAGGTTCTGGTGGATATTCCGCAGAGTGCGGCGGCTTAAGCGTATGGCCGCCGGTACATCTCCCAGGCTGCTCTTCATCAGCACCACATCCGCCGCATCAATGGCCACATCCGTGCCTGCGCCGATGGCAATGCCCATATCCGCCCGGGTCAGGGCGGGAGCATCGTTGATGCCGTCTCCCACCATGGCCATCTTGCCCTCTTCCTGCAGGCGGCGGATCACGTTTTCCTTTCCGTCAGGCAGCACGCCTGCCACCACCTCGCTGACACCGGCCTGGCTGCCGATGGCCCGGGCGGTACTCTCATTATCCCCGGTCAGCATTACCACCCGGATCCCCATCTGCTGCAGCTGACTGACTGCCGCCGGGCTGTCCTGACGGATCACATCCGCCACGGCAATAATCCCCAGGAACTGTGCGCTTTGCAGTCGCTCCTCCGTGGCATCCGCTCCGCCCTCCCGTGAAAAGAACAGCGGCGTTTTCCCCTGCCGGGCTAATTGCTGCGCCTGCTGCCGGGCACTCTCCGGAATTCCTGTCCGCTGGCTGATAAACCCGGCATTGCCGCCATAGAGTATGCACTCTCCCAGCCGGGCCGTCAGACCGTTGCCGGGCAGCGCCTGAAACTCTGTGACCTCCGGCAGCTCCTGCTGTACATAGGCCACCACCGCCTTGCCCAGGGGATGCTCGCTTTTCCGCTCCAGAGCCCCGGCCAGGGAGAGCAGCTCCTGTTCCGTTATCCCCTCCCCCGGCAGCACATCCGTCACCTGGGGCTTTCCCTCGGTAATGGTTCCGGTCTTATCCAGCACCACAATATCCACCTTGCCCGTCTCCTCCAGGGATACGGCGGTTTTAAACAGGATGCCGTTTTTAGCGCCCACGCCGTTTCCCACCATGATGGCCACAGGGGTAGCCAGTCCCAGGGCGCAGGGACAGCTGATCACCAGCACCGTAATGCCCCGGGCCAGCGCCGTGCCGACGCCCGCCCCCAATACCAGCCACACCAGAATCGTCACTGCGGCAATCCCGATCACTGCCGGTACAAATACGCCGGATACCGTATCCGCCACCTTGGCAATGGGCGCCTTGGTGGCCGCCGCATCACTGACCATCTGAATGATCTGGGACAGAGTCGTATCCTCCCCCACCCGGGTAGCCTCACAGGTCAGGAATCCTGACTGGTTCACCGTAGCTGCCGACACCGTATCTCCCGGCGCTTTATCCACCGGGATGCTCTCTCCGGTCAGCGCCGCCTCATTAATTGCACTGGTACCGGTCAGTACCCGGCCGTCCACCGGGATATTTTCCCCCGGACGCACCACGAAAGTATCCCCCTTTTTCACCTGGGTGATGGGGACCGTCATCTCCTGTCCGTCCACCAGCAGTACAGCGGTCTGGGGCGCCAGCTTCATCAGCCCTTTCAGGGCATCCGTGGTCTTCCCCTTGGAACGGGCTTCCAGCATTTTCCCCACGGTAATCAGGGTGAGAATCATGGCTGCAGACTCAAAATAAAATTCATGCATATAAGCCATAACGCTTTCCATGTCCCCTTGGGTCTGGGCATCCGTCATGGCAAACAGCGCCCAGGTACTATAGACAAAGGCAGCGCCGGAGCCCAGCGCAACCAGCGTGTCCATATTGGGGGACCGGTGCAGCAGCCCCTTAAAGCCGCTGATAAAAAATTTCTGATTGATGACCATAATCAGGCCCGTCAGCAGCAGCTGGATCAGGCCCATCCCCACATGGTTCTGTGCCAGAAAGTCCGGCAGCGGCCAGCCCCACATCATATGTCCCATGGACAGATACATCAGGACTGCCAGCAGTCCCACGGACCAGATCAGCCGCCGTTTCATCCGGGGCGTTTCATGATCGGCCAATTCCTCCTCCCGGGCCGCATAGGGGTTACCGGCTGTATTCCCCTCTACCGCTTTCTCTTAGGGAATGGCCCCGTAGCCTGCCTCTTCAACCGCCCGGATGATATCTGCCCTCTCTGCCGTCCCCTCCACGCCCATGGAGTTGGTCAGCAGGCTTACGGAGCAGGCCGTTACGCCGGGGACCTTGGACACGGCCTTTTCGACACGGCTGCTGCAGGCAGCGCAGCTCATACCGGTTA
>JAGANP010000394.1 GCA_017624175.1 Lachnospiraceae bacterium
GAAAGAGTCATGAGCCTTTGTACAACGTATCAAAGTCATCTCTCCAAATCCCTGCTCTGTTGTGAATAATGGAATGTTAAAAGCATGAATTTTCGTAAATAATCCTTGAAATGTCCTTGATATGTCGTGAAACGTGCAGTCTCTGATGACCACGTCCAATATGAAAAAAATGCTTTGGTTGTATTCTGCCATATACTGCGCATTTTGTCAATTTATTTTTTTATTCTCTTCACTGTCGCTAAAATTCATGAAATAAAAGGAATTTTCCTATATAAGTCCACAGCATAGAAATCCTTATCGGCGGTATGATGCAATAAACGCAAACAGAAAGCGCATGACAGAACTGCAACGCCATCCGTCTGCAGTATATGCTACCGTTCACACTCCCACTGGCAAAAGCACCTACAGTGCTTTCTCACTGTCTGCTGTCAGGAACCGCTGGACTGATAACGCCGCACCCCAAAGCGCCAGAGCCCATAACAGGGCGCCAGGAAAACGACTGCCAGCAGGGGCAGGAAAATATAAGCCGGACGATTTACACGCCCCAGAATATACTGCAGCGGATAATACTGGATCAGCGCATAGGGTACGATCACCGTAGCCAGCCGCAGCACCCGCCTGCCATATACATCCAGCGGATACTTTCCGTATTCCCGGGCGCCGTCCGTCAGTACATTCATAAACTCCAGCCCCTCCAGGGTAAAAAAGCACAGCGCCGCATAGAGCAGAAACAGCCCGGAAAATACAGCCACGCCGCCCACCAACATCAGCACCACGGTGAGCACCTTCCCCGCCGTCCATTGCACCTCAACGGTGCAGACCGCATAGAAAAACACCACCACCGCCTGAAACAGCCTGCCCAGCCGGGTTAGTTCAAATTTGCTGCCCAGTACCTGCAGAATCTCCCCCTGGGGCCGCACCAGGATCCTGTCAAATTCTCCACTTCTGACGATACCGGAGAAAGTATCGAAGCCCCGGGCCCAGATCTCCGCCAGGGAAAATTCCATCAGTACAAGAGCATAGCACAGCAGCACCTCACTATAGCTGTAGCCCTTCACCTGATGAAATCGCAGGAACAGGAAATAGATTCCCAGAAATACATTAAAGGATACCAGAAACTGTCCGATCGTGGTCAGCAGCAGGGAGGTCTTGTACTGCATCATCCCCCGCACCACAATAGATACATAATGACCATATAATTTCAATTTCTGCTTCATTGTTCAGCCCCCCTGTACCGTCACTCTTCTCTCCGCCCGGCGGCACAATCCCCAGCCGAGCCCCGTCAGCACTGCCAGCCAGAACGCCTGCAGATAGATCGCCCGCAGCATCTCCGCTTCCGTCATACTGCCGCTGTATATCCGCAGGGGAACATTCTGCATGGCGGCAAAGGGCAGCAGCTCCATGACATACCGCAGCTTTTCCGGGAAAAAGGGCAGCGGAATCACTGCTCCGGCGAAAAACTCCACCGCCGAGGTGAAAAAGATCCTGACCCCGTCCGGAGATATGGTATAAAAGGTCACTATGTACACCAGCAGAGTAAAGGCCACGATGACCAGCAGCCCCAGTACCAGCGTCAGCAAAAACAATCCGAAATGCAGCCCGCTCTCCGGCAGCGTCAGGCCGTAAGGCGCAGGCAGCAGAGCCGCCACCGCCAGGATCGGAACACACCGCAGCACCGCCTTGGAAGTGCGGTTAGCCACTGTCCGGGAAAACCACATCTGATAGATGCTCACCGGTCGGCACAGCTCATAGGCAATATTGCCGTCCCTGATGGCGTCAAAGATCTCCGACTCCATGATCCAGGCGCCAAACACCGCCAGAAATGCCTGCTGCAGCCAGATATAGGTTACCACCGCCTCAAAGCGCATGGGAAAAGCTGCTGCATCCGCTTCATAGAAGGCACGATACACCAGAATCTCCATAACGCCCCAGAAAAACTGGGTCACAACCCCCGCCGCTGCCGCCGTCCGATACTGCAGCCCCATGGAAAACCGCAGCCGGAAAAAGGAAATATACTTTTTCATTCTGCGCCTCCCTAGATTTCATAGCTGCGGTACAGCTCTGCCACTTCCCTGTCAATATCCTGCCCGCCCCTTTTAATATCCTCCAGGGTGCCGTCCATCAGGATCTGCCCCTTGCCGATCAGAATGATCCGCTTTGTCAGCGCCTCAATATCCTGCATATCATGGGTGGTCAGAATCACAGTGGTACCGTGTTTTTCATTCTGCTTCCGGATAAAATCCCGCACTGCCAGCTTGGACACCGCATCCAGACCGATGGTGGGCTCATCCAGAAACAGGATCCGGGGACTGTGCAGCAGGGACGCCGCACTTTCACAGCGCATACGCTGCCCTAAGGACAGCTGTCTGGCAGGGGTGCGCAGCAGTTCTCCCAGGTTCAATAATTCTGTTAGTTCGTCGAGATTGGACCGATAGACCTGGTCCGGAATGGTATAGATATCCTTTAAGAGCTCATAGGAATCTATGACCGGCACATCCCACCACAGCTGGGAACGCTGTCCGAAGACTACGCCGATCCGGCGTACATGCTCGATTCGGTTCTTCCAGGGCACCCTGCCGTCGATCAGGCAGCTGCCGCTGTCCGGTGTCAATATTCCGCTGAGAATCTTGATTGTGGAGCTTTTCCCCGCTCCGTTGGGGCCGATATAGCCCACCATCTCTCCGTCCGAAATGGTAAAGCTCACGTCTCTGAGGGCATGAATCTCCTCATACTCCCTGTGAAACAGGGCCTTTACGGCTTCATGGAAGCCTGCGTTCCTTTTTGCAATCCGGTACGACTTGCACACGTTCTCCATCGTAATCATCATTGCTTCCTCCTGGTAGTTATGTTTGCACATCTTTCCAAGTAGGTCCTCTCTCCATCGGATTTTGCCGATGGATACCTAAAGGCAGATATTTGGTTTTATCCCCGCTTATACGAGGGAATTTTATCATAGCAAAAAGCGGGCAGGCTTGTCAAGTCCGCTGTCCCGATCACCTCTGCCTTATCAGTATCCATCCTGCTCGGACTTTTATGCCGTTTGCCAGATTTGCTACAGTTAGGATAATTGAATTGCATCGTTACCTATTAAAATGAACCTATTTCGTTTTTTGTTCCATTTAGGTCCACTATATGGTCTCTATTTCGGTCTCTATCTCTGCAATATGGAGCACAGGTGGACCTATATTCAAAAAGTAAACCGTATCGTCCACAATTTTCGTCAAAAAGTGGTCTGCATAAAGTAATTTTTACTTATAGGTCCATTTTACCTGTGTACAATACAGAAATCATTGCCAAAAAGAGAAAAAAGTGGACCATAAAGAAAACTTTTATCTATATGTCCATTACATGCAAAATGAATCGAGTAAGAAAGACATCGGCAGCAATCCGGCAGATGAGCGGCAGATTCCCATCCGCCAAAACCAATTATTTCCGTACTATGTCTTGCTGAACCCGCATAAATCCGCTATAATGTTCACTAATGAGTGCACAGGAGGTGTATTATGAAAATTGTGCTGCAAAATCTGACAAAAAAATTCCCCAGCCGCAATAAAAAGTCCCGTGAGGAGGTCATTGCGGTAAATGATTTCACCTTTGAGATTCCTGACGGCAAGCTGATCGGCCTGCTGGGGCCCTCCGGCTGCGGCAAAAGCACGGCCCTGAATCTGATCTGCGGCCTGCTGAAGCCTACCAGCGGCAGGATCTTTTTCGGGGAGGATGACGTGACCGATCTGCCCCCGGAGCACAGAGGCGTTGGGCTGGTATTCCAGAATTACGCCCTGTATCCTCATCTGACCGTACTGAAAAACATCACGTTTCCTTTGGAGAACCTGCGGGGAGCCGACAAGCTGTCCAAGGAGGAGATGAAGAAAAGAGCCTATGACGCCGCCAGACTGGTGCAGTTAGAGGACCTGATGGACCGCAAGCCCAGCGAACTCTCCGGCGGCCAGCAGCAGCGTGTGGCCATTGCCCGGGCGCTGGTGAAAATGCCCCGTGTCCTGCTGCTGGACGAGCCCCTGTCCAATCTGGACGCCCGGCTGCGGCTGCAGACCCGTGAAGAGATCCGCCGGATTCAGCACCGGACCCAGGTAACCACCATTTTCGTTACCCATGACCAGGAAGAGGCCATGAGCATCTCCGATATGATTGTAGTCATGAAAGACGGCGTCGTGCAGCAGATCGGCAGACCCCAGGAGGTCTACGACGAACCGGTGAACCTGTTTGTGGCCAAGTTTCTGGGCACCCCGCCCATCAATATCTTCCGGGGGAAAGTGGCGGACGGACGGCTCTATATCGGCGGGGAAGCTGTGCTGCCGGTTCAGGGCGTACCCGATCAGGAGGTCACTGTGGGCATCCTTCCCGAGGGCTTTATCCTGCAGGAGAACGGTCCTCTGACCTGTGACCTGGACCGGGTGGAAGTCATGGGCCGGGATATCAGCGTGGTTTCCACTCACCCCTGCTCGGAAAACGCTTCCATCCGCTCCATTATCAATGCGGAAAATACGGTGGATCCCGATGCGGCTACCGTGCGCTTTGCCGTAAAGCCCCGCAAGCTCTTCCTGTTCCATCCGGAAACCGGCGAGCGGATCCGCTTCACCGCAGAGTAAACGTGGGAGGTTCAGCCCGCAGCTGAACTGTAACCCCACACGAAAAGGAGACTTAAGCAGCTATGGACTATAAAAATCGTAAAGGGTGGCTCTATCTGCTGCCTGCTTTCCTGTTTCTGGGGGCATTCATGATCTATCCGCTGATAGATGTATTTGTGTATTCCTTTGAGGAGGGGTACAACTCCGCCTCCCAGACCTTTTTCGGCACCGGCCTGTATAACTATTCCTATGTGCTCCACGACCCGTATTTTCTGCAGGCGGTGAAAAATACCCTGATCCTGGTGATCATCACCGTGCCCCTTTCCACAGGGCTGGCTCTGCTGATTTCCGTGGCACTGAGCTCCATACAGAAGCTGCGGGAACTGTTTCAGACCGTTTACTTTCTGCCCTATGTGACCAACACGCTGGCCGTGGGCCTGGTGTTTATGATCCTGTTTAAAAAGACGGCCTATTCCGACGGTCTGGTCAATCTGCTGATCCAGTGCTTCGGCGGCAGCTCCGTGGACTTTATTGACGGCCCCTACTGGGCAAAAATGTTTGTGCTGTGTTTTTACACCATCTGGGTGGTTATGCCCTTTAAGATCCTGATTCTGACCAGCGCCCTGGCCTCCGTCAACCAGACCTACTACAATGCGGCCCGGGTGGACGGCACGCCCAAATGGCGGATCTTTACCAGGATCACCCTGCCCATGATCTCCCCCATGATCTTCTACCTGATCATCACCGGCTTTATCGGCGCCTTTAAGGCCTACAGCGATGCGGTGGCCCTGTTCGGCACCGACCTGAATGCGGCGGAGATGAACACCATCGTGGGCTATGTCTACGACATGCTCTATGGGGACAGCGGCGGCTATCCCTCCTATGCATCGGCGGCGGCCATCATCCTGTTTGCCATCGTGCTGACCATCACCTGTATCAATCTGTTGGTCAGCAAAAAGCATGTACACTATTAAAGGAGGCGGAACCCATGAGTCAAACCATTGATTATCAGAAAATACAGAGAAGCACCCGGGCCCGGAGGATCCTGGGCAATGTCATCATCTATGCCTCGCTGATCCTCTGGGGACTGATCGTGCTCTTCCCCTTTTACTGGATGCTCCTGACCTCGGTAAAAAGCTACGGCTCCTACAATGCGGAATATGTGCCCTCCTTTTTTACCCTGTCACCCACCCTGCAGAACTATGTGGATGCTTTCACCACCGTGTCCCTGGGCAGATATCTGTTAAACACCCTGATCTTTACCCTGATTACCACTGCCATCATGCTGGTGGTGACCACACTGGCGGCTTTCGCCTTTGCCCGGCTGGAATTTCGAGGCAAGGATGCGGTGTTTACCCTGTTTCTGGCCCTGATGATGATCCCCAATGAGCTGGTGGTCATCACCAATTTCACCTCGATCACCAACCTGGGACTGCGCAACACTTTCCTGGGACTGATCCTGCCCTCGGTAACCTCGGTATTTTATATTTACCTGCTGAAGGAGAACTTTGCCCAGATCCCGGACGAGCTGTACTATGCGGCCAAGGTGGACGGTACCTCCGACCTGCGCTATCTGCGCCGGGTCATGATCCCCATCTGCAAACCCACCCTGATCACCATCGTGATCCTGAAGATCATAGAGTGCTGGAATTCCTATGTATGGCCCCGGCTGATCACCGACGATCCCAATTATTATCTGGTATCCAACGGCATTCAGGAGATCCGGGAGAACGGCTTTGGCCGGGAAAACATCCCTGCCATGATGGCTGCCGTGGTGGTGATCTCCGTTCCCCTGATCGTCCTGTTTTTAATCTTCCGCAAAAAGATCATGGCCGGTGTGGCGAGAGGAGGGACCAAGGGATGAAAAATGTGCGAAAAAAATTATGCCTGCTGCTGGCGCTGCTGACCGCCGCACTGTCTCTGACCGGCTGCCACGGTTCCAGAGGGCTGGAGGCTTTTCAGATCCCGGAGGCTTTCGATACCTCCCGGGACTATGAGATTACTTTCTGGGCCAAAAACGATACTAATAAGACCCAGACGGATATCTATAAAAAAGCCATAGCCGACTTTCAGGAGCTGTATCCCAATATTACGGTGAATCTGCGGCTGTATACGGATTACGGAAAGATCTATAATGACGTGATCACCAATATCGCCACGGGTACCACGCCCAATGTGTGTATCACCTATCCGGATCACATTGCCACCTACCTGACCGGCATCAATATCGTAGTGCCGCTGGAGGAGCTGTTTGCCGATTCCCGCTACGGGCTGGGCGGCAGCGAGGTGCGCTTTGACGGGCCTGCTCAGGAGGAAATCATTCCCCAGTTTCTGGACGAATGCGCTTTCAATGAGCACTACTATGCGGTTCCCTTTATGCGTTCCACCGAGGCCTGCTATGTGAATAAGACCTATGTGGAGACTCTGGGCTATACCCTGCCGGAGACCCTGACCTGGGATTTTATCTGGGAGGTTTCCGAGGCGGCCACCGCCCAGGACAGTGAGGGGAATTACCTGATTAACGGGCAGAAGGTTCTGATCCCCTTTATCTACAAGTCCACGGACAATATGATGATCCAGATGCTGAAGCAGAAAGGAGCGGGCTACTCCACTGCCGATGGGGAGATCCTGATTTTCAACGATACCACCGAGGAGCTGCTGTATACCGTGGCGGAGCATGCCGGAACCGGCGCCTTCTCCACCTTTAAGATCTCCAGCTACCCGGCGAACTTTTTAAATGCGGGGCAATGTGTCTTTGCCATTGACTCCACCGCCGGCGCTACCTGGATGGGCACCCACGATCCCCTGTCCGATATCAGCGAGGAGGCGCTGGTGGAGTTTGAGACTGCCGTTTATCCGGTTCCGCAGTTCGACCCTGATGCGCCGCAGATGATCTCCCAGGGGCCGTCGGTCTGTATCTTCAATAAGGCCGATGACCAGGAAGTGCTGGCCTCCTGGCTCTTTGCCCAGTATCTGCTGACCAATGAGGTGCAGATCGCCTATGCGGAGACGGAGGGGTACGTGCCCGTCACCTCCAAGGCCCAGGGAAGCGCCGAATATCAGGACTACTTAAGCCGCTGCGGCGAAGACAACAGCACTTACTATGATGTGAAGATCAAAGCTTCCCGTCTGCTGCTGGAGCATGTGGATGAGACCTTTGTGACGCCGGTGTTTAACGGCTCCGCTTCCCTGCGGGACGCCGCCGGTCAGATGATCGAAAACGTAACCAAATCCGTGAAACGGAAAGAAACCATAGACGATGCCTATATGGAGAAGCTCTTCGCCGATGTTACCTCCCTGTATCGCCTGGATCAGGGCGGCCAGGAGGCCGCAGGCAGGGCCGATCTGGGCCCCCTGCCCGCAACTGCCGTGGTTCTGCTCTCTGCGCTGGGAATTACCTGGGTGCTGATTGGTGCATATGCCGCACGGGAAGCCCTGAAAAAGCGGAAAAATAAGCAGAATCACCATTGATTTATCTGATTTTTCCTGTATAATAACATTGATTCAATAAAAACCCTTATGAGAAAAGAGGAAAAACTTATGAAAAAGTGTTTACTTGCAACTCTGGTACTGACCCTGGTGCTGGCACTGACCGGCTGCGGCAACGACAGCAGCAGCAATAACGGTGATACCGATGCCAAATCCGAGGGCGTAATGACCTATGCAGAGTATGTGGCTGCGGATCTGGATACCCAGGTGGTGATCGAGGCTTATGTGCAGGCCAAGCAGTCCTGGTGGGAGAATCAGGCTACTGTATATGCCCAGGATCATGACGGCGCTTACTTCCTGTACAACATGGCATGTTCCGAGGAGGATTATGCAAAGCTGACCCCCGGCACCAAGATCAAGGTAACCGGCTATAAGGCTGAATGGTCCGGCGAAGTAGAGATCATTGACGCTACTTTCGAGATCGAGGACGGCAATTATGTGGCTCCTGCTTTGGACGTAACCTCTCTGCTGGGCACCGATGATCTGATTGCTCATCAGAACGAATTCGTAAGCTTCAAGGGCATGACCGTTGAAGATGCGGGCAACGGCAGCGCTTTTATGTACAACTGGGACGGTTCCGGTGAAGAGGGCAGCGATCTGTACTTCAACGTATCCTTAAACGGCAATACCTACACCTTTACCGTTGAGTCCTATCTGTGCGGCCCCGAGACCGATGTATACCAGGCTGTAAAGGCTCTGGAGATCGGCCAGACCGTTGATATGGAGGGCTTCCTGTACTGGTACGAGGGTGTGAATCCCCACATCACTTCTGTAACGGTAAAATAAGGAATTTTAATTTACACAATATACGGCATAGTCGCAGTGGCTATGCCGTTTTATTGTCTGTATTCATAAGGCTTTAGTGCATCCTGGAGAAGTAATCCAGCAGTATTTCCTTAATGTAATTGTACCGCCTTGCATAGGCGTTCTCCACCCGTATGATCTGCAGATGGTGGGCCTTACAGATCTCATTTTTCTTCCGATCTCTCTGACGGACGACCTCATCCTCATAGTGCTCCTTACCATCCAGCTCTATCGCCAGCACCGGCAGTTCCTGTTCCGCCTGTTTTTCATATACCACAAAGTCAAATCTGCCGCTGTAGAACAGATCACTGCAAGTGTCATTGTCCTGAAAAACCTGGGCTATGGGCACCTCTTTATGCACCGCATATTTACTCTGGCTGAGCCAGATATTGCCCAGCGCATGGTTCAGGTTCTGCAGGAAAGCTTCCTCCGTGGTGGTGCTGAAAGGCTTGACGCCCAGCGCCCGGGAGTTGGCTTTCTTCGGCGTTACAATGCTCTCGCCGTTGCTGCGTACATACTGCACCAGTTCAAACAGATCGTCGCTGCCCTCTTTCTGATGCAGGCGGTTTAAATTCTTCTGGCTCCCCAGCACGATCAGCTTATCCCTAGCCCGTGAGGTGGCTACATTGATCAGCTCTTTATTATTTTTCAGCCACTCATAGGTACCGGCCTGGGTCTGATCGGTGATGGCTGTGGAAAACAGAATTACCTCCTTTTCGTCTCCCTGAAAGGCATGTACCGTGCCGCAGGTCACATCGGTGACTCTGGCCTCCCGCAGCGCCTGTTCAATCAGCAGCTTCTGGTTGACAAAAGGCGTGATCACCCCAATGGACCTGTCCCTGTTCCTGACCGCATATTCCGCAATAGCTCTAGCCTCCGCCGGAGCCGTATTTTTCATATGGGTATAGGTATCCTGCATATCCACATACTGCAGGGGCATCGGCTCCTGACTGGCAGAGTGGATCTTCAGTTGCGAGTTGTAGTATTTCTTATTATTAAACTCTATGATCCGCTTGTGACATCGGTAGTGGTTATGCAGCAGGATCTCATCGCTGACCGCATCACAGGCCAGATAGGTCTTATAGATGGAATTTTTGCGGTAATCATATTCCTCCGAGATACAATAGCGTCTCTTCAGCTTCTCATTGACCATCTCATCCAGCAGGATCACCGGGATGAGCTGCTGGGGATCGCCCACCAGCATCAGGCTGCTGCCCCGCAGGATCGGCACCAGAGCTACCGCCGTGTTGCACTGGCTGGCTTCATCCATGATGACCATATCAAACAGCGGCTCCGGCTCTCCCAGACGATGGGCGGAGATACAGGTGGTGGCAATGATGGGGAAAACCTTCTGCAGCCGCAGAATATTTCTCTTTTCGCCCAGATATTTCGTGAACGCCTCTGTCGCCTTATCCATATCCGTTTCATACAGTATCCCTTTCAGTTCTCCGAACTCTTTTCCATCCAGCCGCTGCATATAACCAGCGCCCGTATAAAACAGGTATTTTTTCAGTTCCTCCACATCATCATCCACCAGAGCCACGGCCTGTTCCTCCGACACATTTCCCAGGTTCGCCAGACGCCTGTTGATCTGTCCCAGCTGTCTGCCGCTTAAATCCGCCTGAAAAGGGATCATCTCAACGGACAGTCCATGGCCATCCTGGTAATCCAGCATCCGCTCAAGGGTCTCTTTCCGCTCCTGATAGTCCAGCAGTTCATCATATTTTTTCAGCAGCTCCGACAGCTTTCTGGCCCGCTGCTTCCGGTCGTCCTTATTCCGGTCCAGTGTCCCCTCAAAGATGCGGATATTCCGGGTCTGCTCATACATTCTCCGGATATAAAGAATCGCCTCCTTGACCTTGTCCCGGTTGCCCAGCCGCAGAATCGGAAACGGGATAGTCTCTCCCCTATACTGCAGATGCATCAGCTTCTCACAAACGCCCTCAATGGGATGGTTATTATAGGAAGCAAAGAGCACGGTTTTCTCATTAAAAAAGGCAGTGACAAGGGTGTTGATGATGGTGTTTGTTTTGCCGGTTCCCGGCGGGCCCTGAATATAGGCCACCGGGTATTTCATCGCATTGTTAATGGCCAGCAGCTGATCCAGATTGATACGTTGATTAATCAGGGCAATGGGACTGGCAGGCCGGGCCCGGGGACGCTCCAGCAGATCGCCGAAAAACGCCTTGATCGGAACCGGTACATTTCCCTCCTGATACATCTTCATGATGGCTTTATACTCTTTGTGGAGATCCAGGGCAATATCC
>JAGANP010000395.1 GCA_017624175.1 Lachnospiraceae bacterium
AGAGACGGCATCCGTCGTATATCTCTGGCTGGCATTGTATTTGATCACGATGCCGCCGTTCAGTACCGGCGCCTCATTGGCATCGGAGTATTCCGGATGGGCGGGATGCACCGCATGGGCATTGTCCGCTGAGATCAGAAAGCTCTCGGCCACCAGCTGCCGGTAGACGGTGGGGCCATACCCCAGGCTGTCCTGAATCCGCACCAGCACATCCTCCAGAAAAGTGGAATCCGCTCCCTGGCGGGTACCGCTTCCCACCTCCTCATTGTCAAACACCGCAAACACATTGGCATACCCGGCGGGCACACTGGCCGTAAAGGCCTCCAGCCCCGCATAGACACACTGCAGATCGTCCAGCTTGGGGCTTACGATAAACTCTCCGTTTGCCCCCAGGATACGGCCCTTTTCCCGCACATACAGATACAGGTCGCCGTCCAGAATATCCTCCGGCCGGAGCTTCAGCACCCGGGCGATCTCCCGGGCCAGCAGGCCGGGCACACTGCCGTTTTCCGCCTGCGGACCTTCCCCGTCCGTTCCCGCTTCTCCTGTCAGTCCCATCAGCGGCAGCATGTCCACCTGGGGATTATAGGCATAGCCCTTATTGATTTCCCGGTTCATATGCACCGCCAGATTGGGAATCACCAGCAGATCCTGATCCAGATTCACCAGCCGCAGGGACACCTGCCCGTCCTCTCCCCGCACAGCCACCCGGCCTGCCACGGACAGGGGCCTGTCCAGCCAGGTGGACAGGATCATGCCGCCGTACATTTCCACGTTCAGCCGCACATACTGTCTTTCCGATACGATCTCCGGCGCCGTCTTGATTTTAAAAGACGGGGAATCGCTGTGCGCCGCCGCTATATGATAGCCCTGAAAGGAGCGCTCCTCCCATCTGCTGCAGGTAACGGGCAGCCGGAAAGCGATCAGGGAGGAATCGTTGCGGGTCACATAGTAGGCTCCTCCGGGCCGGATCTCCCATTTGTCCTGCTCCCGGCGCTCCTCAAAGCCCGCCTCCGTCAGCCGCTTTTTGAGATTATCAATCACATGAAACACGCTGGGACTGTCCTGGATAAACTCCAGCAGCCCCTGGGTAAGCTTCTCCCCCCATGCCTTATCTGTCTTCTCCTCCATCTGTTCCGCCTCTCTTTCCACTATGCCGGATACACAATGCTCTCTGCAACCCGATCCGCCTGCTCCTGTCCCAGCAGCTGCGCCACAATGGCCAGGGCAAAGGGAATGGCACAGCCCATGCCCCTGCCGGTGATCACATTGCCGTCCACGGAAGCCGGGTCCATGGATACCCGAGCGCCGGTCAGCTGCTCCTCCCAGCCGGGATAACAGCCCGCTTTTCTGCCCTGCAGGATCCCCCGGTGCCCCAATATGCTGGGAGCCGCACAGATGGCCGCCACATATTTTCCGTCCCGGTAAAAAGCATCCACCTGCTCCATCAGCCCCTGATGCGCCTCCAGATTCCTGGTTCCCGGCATTCCTCCGGGAAGCACCAGCATATCCAGACTGTCTAAATCCACCGTGGCAAAAGCCGCATCCATCTGCACGCCGATGCCATGGGAGCCCTTCACCGCCTGCTCCCCGTTTACCGCTATCATCTGAACCTCTATGCCTGCACGGCGGCAGATATCTACCACTGTCAGCGCCTCTATCTCCTCATATCCCTCTGCAAAAAATACTGCGATTCTGCTCATCTGCATATCCCTCCATTACGTGATTGAACGTCCGCCCGGATCCCGGTGCAGACGCTATCATTATAACCTTATTTTTTTCTCATGTCACCCTTTTTTTTCCGGCGAAAATGGAGTATACTATAAGTATGGAACTTTAGTCGCAAAACATGATTCAGAAAGAAATGAGATATACTTATGGAAATCGAACGGAAATTTACCTTAAAAACCCTGCCTGCGGATCTGGAAAGCTATCCCTGCCTGCACATTGAACAGGCTTACCTGTCCACCAACCCGGTGGTGCGGGTGCGCAAAGAGAACGATGATTACTATATGACCTACAAGGGCAGCGGCATGCTGGCCAGAGAGGAACACAATCTGTGGCTCAGCCAGGAGGCTTACTATCATCTGCGGGAAAAAGCGGACGGGCGGATTCTGTCCAAGACCCGCTATCTGATCCCCTTAACTTCCCCCGGCTTTAAGCCCGGTTTTCCCACCCCGCCGGAGGACTACAGCCTGACCATCGAGCTGGATGTATTTGCCGGAGAGCTGGCTCCCCTGGTACTGGCCGAGGTGGAGTTCGGCAGCAAGGAAGCCGCCGAAGCTTTCCTGCCCCCGGACTGGTTTGACGAGGATGTGACCTACCGCCAGGAATACCACAACTCCTATATGGCCCTGCATGCATAAGCATTAAAAATGCGCTGTACCCGTCAGGGGCTGCCGCGCATTTTTTTATTATCCATTATTCTGCTTCCGTTCTTCCGTAGGTCACGGACAGTTCCCTGATCCTCTCCGCCAGCTCCTGTGTCGCCTGCCCCGGCAGCATCCGCCAGGCCCAGTTGCCCCCCAGCGTGGAGGGGGTATTCATCCTTGCACTGTTATCCAGGCCCAGATAATCCTGCATGGGAATCACTGCGGTATCCGCCACGCTGGCCATTGCCATGCGGATCAGATACCAGGGAATTTCCGCCTCCCTGACCGTTCTGACTCCCAGATAGCTTTTCACATGGCGGCGCTGTGGCGCTTTCAGCCCCCGGTACCAGCCCAAAGTGGTCTCGTTGTCATGGGTACCTGTATATACGATACAGTTGGCAGGATAATTATGCGGCAGATACCCATTGTCCGCACTGCCGTCAAAGGCAAACTGCAGAACCTTCATGCCGGGATAGCCGGTTTTCTTTACCAGCGCCTCCACCTCCCGGGTCAGAAAGCCCAGATCCTCGGCGATCACAGCCCGATCCCCCAGCGCCTCTTTCAGCGCCCGGAACAGCTCATAGCCGGGGCCCTTGACCCAGTGGCCGAACTCTGCCGTCTCATCGCCGTAGGGCACAAACCAGTAAGCTTCAAAGCCCCGGAAATGGTCGATCCGCACCACGTCATACAGCTGATAGCAATGGGCGATCCGGCGAATCCACCAGGCATAGCCGGTTTCCCTGTGATATTCCCAGCGATACAGCGGGTTGCCCCAGAGCTGTCCCGTAGCGCAGAACGCATCGGGGGGACAGCCTGCCACTCCCAGAGGCAGATTCTGTTCATCCAGCTGAAACAATTCAGGATTCGCCCAGGTATCCGCACTGTCAAAGGCCACATAGATCGGGATATCCCACACAATACGGATGCCCTTTTCGTTGGCATAGGCTTTCAGCGCTTTCCACTGCAGGGTAAAAAAGTATTGCTGGAACTGATAGAAGCCGATCTCCTCCGCCAGCTTCTCCCGGTATTCCTGCAGGGCCTTGGGTTTTCTCAGCCGGATATCCTCATCCCATTCCACCCAGCAGACATACCCGAAATGTGCCTTTACCGCCATGTACAGCCCATAATCCGGCAGCCAGGCCTCATTCTCCCTGACAAAATCCAGATAGTCCGCCTGCTGCAGAAAGCCCGCCTTTACCGCCCGCTTATAGGCTTTCCGCAGCAGGGTAAACCGGGTCAGCCAGATCTTTTCATAATCCACACAGGCAGGATCGCTGCCATAGTCCGGGCTCTCACACTCTTTTTCTGTCAGATACCCCGCCCGGATCAGCTCCTCCAGATCAATATAGTAGGGATTTCCCGCAAAGGTGGAAAAGGACTGATAGGGGGAATCCCCGTAGCCCGTGGGGCCCAGGGGCAGGATCTGCCACAGCTTCTGCCCCGCTGCCTCCAGGAAATCCACAAATGCATAGGCCTCCCGGGAAAATCCGCCGATCCCGTATTTCGTGGGAATACTGGAGATGGGCATCAGAATCCCGCTCTGCCGCCTGCTGCTTTTCTTTTTTTTACGCTTTTCTGTCTTCATATGCTGATCCTCATTACTGCAGCTTCCAGATGTCTCTGTTATACTCTGCGATGTTTCTGTCAGAGGAGAAGAAGCCTGCCTTGGCGATATTCACCAGGCTCATGCGCGTCCACTTGGCCTGATCCTCATAGTCCTTAAACGCTCTGTCCTTCACCCTGATATAATCCCGCAGATCCAGCAGCGTCATGAACCAGTCCTTATTCAGAAGCTCGTGGTGCAGGCGCTCCAGATTCTCCTTATGCCCCACAGCCATGGCCTGCTCGCCCACGATAAAGTCCACCGCTTCCCTGATTACCTTGCTGTTGTGGTAGTACTTCCTGGGCTTGTAATCCTTATTGGCATAATGGGCGATGACGTCATCGGACTTCTCACCGAAGATATAGATATTCTCATCCCCCACCAGCTCGTTGATCTCCACATTGGCGCCGTCGCTGGTGCCCAGGGTCACAGCGCCGTTTAACATAAACTTCATATTGCCGGTGCCGCTGGCCTCCTTGCTGGCCAGGGAAATCTGCTCGGAAATGTCGCAGGCGGGAATCAGCTTCTCCGCATAGCTGACATTGTAGTTCTCCACCATCACCACTTTCAGATATGGAGACACTTCGGGATCGTTATTGATGATCTCCTGCAGCACCAGGATCAGATGGATAATGTCCTGCGCAATCACATAGGCGGGCGCCGCCTTGGCACCGAAAATAAAGGTGATGGGGCGCTTAGGCACCTTGCCCTTCTTGATCTCCAGATATTTATGGATGATATACAGGGCATTCATCTGCTGCCTCTTATACTCA
>JAGANP010000396.1 GCA_017624175.1 Lachnospiraceae bacterium
AAAGCCGGGGACACGGTGTCCCAGGGAACTACCCTTTTTATCATCGGCAGCAATAATACCAAGCTGGGGTATCAGATCCAGCTGGATGGGGAGTATCTCAATCCCATGCAGATGATGGAGATCAGCGGATAATATACATTGAAGATATATGGAGGTACGAGACATGACAGGAAAAGGAAACGGCAGTGTGATAACGACGATTCTCGGCAGGGGCTGTGTGGTCAACGGAGATTTTATGGCGGAGGAAAGCGTCAGGATTGACGGAGATGTGATGGGCAATGTGAAAGTTACAGGGACGTTGGTCGTGGGCTCCGGCGCAAAGATTCAAGGCAATGTGGAGGCCAGAGAGGCATCCATCGGCGGTGAGGTAGTGGGCAATGTGCAGGCGCCTGAGAAAGTGGAGCTTACGGCAACAGCCAAGATTATCGGCGATATCATGACAAATGTGATCGTTATTGATGAACATGCGGTATTCCATGGGAAATGCGATATGAACCAGGAGACTCCCCGAAAGAAGAACGCTGCCACCAGAAAAGCAGTGCGGGAGGGCAAACGTTCGGCAAAGGCAGCGCTGCAGGAGGCGCTCCGTGAGGTGCAGGAGGAAAGTAAGGCTCTGCAGGAAGAGAACATGCAGGCGGTTCCTGCTGCAGAAACCACTGCCCAAGAGAAGAGCGAAGCATAAAATTACTGCTCATTTAATGGGGGCATCCGCTTGAATACCAGGTCATAGCCATCGTTGCCGTAGTTCAGGGAACGGTTCACACGGCTGATGGTAGCGGTGGATGCTCCCGTTTTTTCTGCAATTTCCAGATATGTCTTGTGATCTCCCAGCATAGCGGCAACTTCAAAGCGCTGTGAAAGGGACAGCAGCTCGTTTACCGTACACAGATCCTCAAAAAAGCTGTAGCATTCTTCCTTGCTCTACAGGCAGAGTACCGCCTCAAATAATCTGTCAACCGCTTCTGTCTTGATCTTTTTATTCATAGTTTCTGCACCGTGCCTTTCCTGATTCGTTATTTTCCATTTTAACATATTAAAGTCTTAAAGTAAAGATGCGAAAGATTTCTTTTTTTGAAAAAAGGTTGTCATGTAGTTTTGAATACTATATAATGTAAGACAATAGCGGCAGTGTGCTCTGACGCCGGAAAAGGGATTGGGCAGGTATCCAGGGCAGAGCCTGGGGATACATGGGGAGGTAAAAATGACGATAGATACAGAGAATCTGTTAAATAGTATTATGGAGAGCTTGAGCAGGATTGAATATATCCGCCCGGAGGACATCCCGGATATTGAGCTGTATATGGATCAGGTAACTACTTTTATGGACAGCAGACTGCGGACCACCACCCGCAATCCCGGTGATGATAAGGTGCTGACCAAGACCATGATCAACAATTATGCGAAAAATGATCTGCTGCCGCCGCCGATTCGGAAGAAATACTCCCGGGAACATGTGCTGCTGCTGATCTTTATCTATTATTTTAAGGGCGTCATGTCCATCAACGATATCCAGGTGCTGCTAAAGCCCATCACGGACAAGTATTTCAATAAAAAGGGCGGGTTCGACCTGGAGGCTGTCTACCGGGAGGTATTCAGCATGGAGGAGGAAGAGGTGGAGCTGCTGAAAGAGGATGTGCGGCGCAATTATGGGAAGGCTCAGCAGACCTTTCAGGATGCTCCCGAAGAGGATGCGGAGTTTCTGCAGAAATTTTCCTTTATCTGTCTGCTCAGCTTTGACGTCTATGTGAAAAAGCTGATGATTGAGAAGCTGGTGGATGATCTGGCCACCAGGGAAAAGGGGGCTGCCGGAGCGGAGAAAACGGATAAAAAGGAGAAGAAGCACAAAGAATGAGCATATATTTCATGGATCTGCATACCCATACCATTGCCAGCGGGCATGCGTACAGCACTTTACAGGAAAATATTGCAGCGGCAAGGGAAAAGGGATTGCAGTTTCTGGGACTCAGCGAGCATGGGCCTGCCGTGGCGGGCGGGCCGGACCGTCTGTATTTTCTGAATTATAAGATTATTCCCAGGCAGTATGGGGAGCTGAAGCTTTACTGCGGTGCGGAAGCGAATATTACCGACTATGAGGGACATCTGGATCTGGACAATTTTGTTTTGGAACGGCTGGATTACTGCATTGCCAGTATGCATACCATGATCGTGACGCCAGGTTCGGCCCGGGAAAATACCATGGCCTCCATACATGCCATGGAGAATCCCTATGTGAAAATTCTGGGACATCCCGACGATTCCCGGTATCCCCTGGACTATGAGGAGCTGGTGCGGGCGGCGGCTAAGCTGCAGGTGGCGCTGGAGGTGAACAATTCTTCCCTGCATCCTCTGTCAGCCAGACAGGGGGCAAATGAGAACCAGTGGATTCTGCTGCAATATTGTATGCGTTTTGGAGTCAGTGTGATCCTGGGCACGGACAGTCATTTCAGCTCGGCGGTGGGTGACTTTACCCAGGCGGATCAGCTGCTGAAAGAGCTGGATTTTCCTCAGGAGCTGGTGATCAACAGGGACCCCGGTCGAATCGGGGAAGTGGTAAACCGCAGGAGCTGATTTCTTTCTGGATAAAGCGGCAGGCATTTTGAATATATTCCTGATTCCCGGCAAAAGGGATGGCAGTCTGAGGCTGCTGTTCGTGGGGAGTCAGGAAATTTTTTTGTATGATAAACCGTTTGCTGTCCTGCAGTTCCCGGCAGGTGATATAGTCCCGGATTTCATATTGCTGCTCCTGGAGCAGGATATCGGGCATGGGATAGCGGAAAGAGTATTCCCGCACCAGCTGCCAGTCGTTTAAGTCCACATCCCGGCTGAAAGCGGCGTAATTGGCCGGATCCTCCGTGTCCAGACCCTCTGCAGTCAGTTTTTGGACAAAACGGTCCCGCAGGGTCAGGATAAACACCTCGTCCGCCAGCATATGGGTCACATAGCCCAGATACAGCTCATAATCCGGGCTGTCCGGGTGCAGATAGTTCCGGATGAAAGCCCGGAAGCTGCGGCGGTACCGGTCGTAGCATTCCGGCAGATGGAGATCATTTAAGCGGATCCCGTCTTTAAAATGGGTGTGCCGTTTCATTTCCCGCTGATAGCCCTCCCGGGCCATGATGGCATCGGGAGCCAGATTGCCGCAGTAAAACAAAGCGGGATGTTGGATTTGTAAGGGTTCTAACAGCTGGTCGGCAATGACCAGATGGGTAACTGTGCCTGCCATGGGTAGTACCTCCTGGGGAATGTGATGGAGAAAGTATAGCATAATTAAGGCGGAATGTCACGAAAAGTGTACAGAAAAAGACATGGTCTGCCAGGTAAAATTGTGGTAAACTAGGAACAGGTCATAACAGTTCTGCTTGGTTTATCCGCTTATGGCTGAACTGTTTCCGGATGATTCAGAGCATTAGAGAAAGCGATAATTTAGGAAGTGAAAGAAATGCGTACCCTGAAAGCAAAAAAATGGTTGTATGACAGCAGCCTGATTGATAAAGAAAATCTGCTGTATCCTCCCAAAACACTGATGGCCCTGCTGATTCCCATTGTAATCGAGCAGCTGCTGAACTCTTTTATGGGAATGATGGATACCATGATGGTCAGCAATGTGGGCAGCGAGGCCATATCGGCGGTATCTCTGGTGGATTCCATAAATAATCTGGTAATTCAGGTTTTTTCTGCTATGGCGGCGGGGGCGGCAATCATCTGCTCCCAATATCTGGGCGGCGGGGACCGGGAGGGCTGTAATCGGGCGGCACGGCAGGTGGTGCTGACTGTGCTGACGATCTCTCTGGCAGTAATGGTATTGGGGCTTTGCTTTCAGAAACCGCTGCTCCGGCTGGTGTTTGGGCAGATTGAGCCGGAAGTGATGGAGAATGCAGAGAAATATTTTCTGCTGTCAGTGCTTTCCTATCCATTTCTGGCCCTGTTTAACGCCGGGGCGGCTTTTTTCAGAGCGGGGGGTAACTCCCGGTTTCCCATGAAAGTGTCCGTGATCTCCAATCTGATCAATGTGGGCGGCAATGCGGTGCTGATCTTTGGCCTGCAGCTGGGAGTGGTGGGAGCGGCGGCAGCAACGCTGGCATCCCGGGCTTTCTGCGCCGCCGTGGTGTTGATTTTCCTGCGCAGGCCCAGACAGCCCATTGTGGTGGATCACTATTTACAGATCCGGCCCGATCTGCCTTTGATCTGGAAGATTCTGGCCATCGGTATTCCCTCAGGAGTGGAAAACGGCATGTTTCAGTTCGGCAAGCTGGCAATTCAGTCCACGGTCTCAACCATGGGCACGGCTGCCATTGCCGCCCAGGCCATGACCAATATCATGGAGATGGTCAACGGCATCTTCGGTGTGGGCGTGGGAATCTGTCTGATGACGCTGGTGGGGCAGGCCATTGGTGCCGGACGCAGAGAGGAAGCCAGATACTATGTGGTAAAATGCACGGGAATCGGCATGGTGGGCATTCTGATCTCCTGCCTGCTGGTGTTGGCGATCACCAGGCCGGTGCTTTATCTGGCGGGGATGGAGCCGGAAAGCGCCGCCATGTGCTGGGAGATGGTCATCGCCATTACCATCGCCAAGCCTCTCCTATGGGCCTTTTCCTTTATCCCGGCTTATGGCATGAGGGCCGCCGGGGATGTGAAATTTTCCATGATTGTGTCATGTGTGACGATGTGGCTTTGTCGTGTGAGTCTTTGTATATATTTAAGCAGAGTGTGGGAGATTGGACCGATGGCGGTCTGGATTGGAATGTTTGCTGACTGGACTGTGAGAGGATTGATATTTACAGCGAGATTTTACAGTGGCAGATGGGCTGAGCACCGGGTAGTACAATAGTATGACAAAAAAATAACAGCTCTCAGGTTGAAGTAAAATCAAGTTTGTGGTAGAATAAAAAATAGGAAGATAATGGATAAAAATCAGTTTATACT
>JAGANP010000047.1 GCA_017624175.1 Lachnospiraceae bacterium
CCGGGGTGACGGGCCTGAATAATCTGACTGCCATCTATATCAAGGATGACAGCGTGACCAGAGGACAGGCGAAGAAATCCGCACTGGTAAGCTGTGATATTCTTTATAATGAAGTGGTTGTGGACGGCGCTTCCTATGAGATCCATATGGATGCTCCCAAATCGGCATTGAAAGCCTCCGGGATTTTTGATACCAATGATCCGATCAATTCCTGGGATGGCTCGGTGATCGATGAGGTAACGGTGGATAATCATGTACTGAATTTCAGTGAGATCGAAGATCCCCAGCGGGTGGAGGTGACCTTTACCCTGTCCAATCTGGTATTTGAGGAGGGGGCTTCCGGCGTGCAGGCCACCGAGGCCACCGGCATAGAGGCGAAAGAGGCTGCGGTGACGGTAAGCGGCGGACAGCCGACTGCGGTGGCGGTCAGCATATCTCCGGCGGGCAGCGGCAAGGTGACTTTCGTTTCCTCCGATCCGTCTGTGGCGGCAGTGAGCCATCTGGCGGTGGCGGAGCAGTCCGGAACGGCTTCTGCCGAAGTATATGCGCTGGGTACGGGAACGGCAACCATAACCGCTTATACGGAAAACGGCCTGACAGCGGAAATACAGGTGACTGCTGCAGCGGAGCAGGAGACCGGGGCGGAAAGTCCCGAGAGGCAGGAAGCTTCGGAAGAGACGGAAAGCCCGGTTTCTTCTGACAGCGCAGAAGCGCCTGAAAGCAGCGAGGCAGCGGAGGCAGAGAGCAGCTCCGCCAAAGAGGGCGTCAGCCCGGGATTTATTGTGGGCATGGTCGTTCTGGCAGCTGCCGTGTTTGCCGGGGTATTTTTCCTGACGGTAAAGCTGGCTTCCGGTTCCGGCAAAAAGAATGAGAAAAAGGAATAAAAAGAAGTACAGGGAGAGGCTCATTCCTCTCCCTGTCCGTATTTTTTGCGGTATTCTGCGGGGCTTTCCCCCACATATTTCCGGAACTTTTTATGGAAATAGTCCACATTCCGGTAGCCTACCTTTTCGGCGATCTCATATACTTTGTAGGTATTGTTCAGCAGCAGCTTCTTGGAGTGCTCGATCCGCATATGATCAATATAGGAATTGAAGTTTTCCCCCACGGTCTTGCTGAAAATTTTGCCAAGATAGGCACTGTTATAACCAAACAGAGGGGCAATGGTTTCCAGCTTGATATTGTTGTGATAATTATGTTCTATGTAGTAGAGGATATCATCCATAATATTGTCCCGGGAGGGATTGCCCGTGGCGTTCATGATCATTTCAAACTGTTCGGACAGGAACTGGATGATCTCGTAGAGATAAGCCTTCTGTTCGATAATATTGATCACCGCCGAGTTTCCGCTGAAAGGTATGGCGCTGTTGGGATAGAGGACGGACATCTTTTCCTTGATCTGCAGATACAGATCCGTCAGAAACAGCTTTACCTCGGAGATTTCATTGCTTACATTGTACAGATATTCTTCCAGCCGGAATAGGGTCTTTGCCACATTATTGCGGTTAAAGGTCTGTAAATACCCGGTAAGAAGCTCTGCATTCTGCTGCAGATATTCGGGGGTGATCCGGTTGGTATGGGAACTTAAATCCGGCAGTTCGTCATAGCCTAAGGTATGCTGTCCCTGGATACAGAAAAATCTGCGGCGGATCAGGGTCAGCGCATCCTGATAGGAGAGATGTACCTCTTCCAAAGTGGTTACAGGGCGTCCGTAGGCCAGAAACAGCGTGTCCAAAGGACTTCCTTTCTGAGGAGGATTGCTTCCCTGATAGTGCTTCAGAAAATCCCGGAAACGGCTGAGGGCATAATTGCCTTTCAGCAGAATGACGTTTTTATGATCTTCCTCAAAGTCATTAAAGGTATGCTGGCCGTGATTGCTTACCTGCAGCAGATCTGCAAAGCTGTAAAAGGGAGAATCCTTGTCCTGGCTGAAGCTTTCATAAATGACAATCTGGTATACATCGGCGGCCAGCTCCAGCGGCTCAATATCGTTGCCCTCCAGCAGGGCAGGCAGATCCTCCGCTCCCAGGACGATATCGTGGAGGATCGCATCCTTTGCTTTCCGGCGGATATGCTCCAGATGATTCATATTGCGGTATTGGTCGTCCAGGGATATCTTGGTCCGGCGGACGGCCTGCAGCAGCTCATCCTCATCCAGAGGCTTGGTCAGGTAATTTTCCACGCCGTAGCGGATAGCGGTCTGCGCATAGGTAAAATCGGAAAAACCGCTGATAATGATAAATTTGCAGGGCAGTTCCTGTTCGCTGCAGCGCTTCACCACCTCAAGCCCGTTGATTTTGGGCATACGGATATCTATGAGCACCAGGTCGGGGCGCAGCTGACGGATCATGGAGAGGGCAGCCTCGCCGTTGGCGGCATCCCCGCAGACAGTGAAGCCCTCCGCCTCCCAGTCCATGATACAGCGCAGTCCGTTTCGAATATATTCCTCATCATCAGCGATTAAGATCTTGTACATATAATTCTCCCATTCTAAACTTTTTCTGGTAATATTATATAAGAATTTAAAAATAACGTCAAGTTGGGTTCATGTTTTGCTTGATTTTTACGGGTGCGTTTAGTATAGTATTATAAGGGTTTTCTTATGCTGAGGCTAAGGAAAGAGGAGGAACAAAAAGATGGTAAATGTGGCGGTGGATGCAATGGGCGGAGACAATGCCCCGGTAGAGATCGTTAAGGGCGCTGTGGATGCAGTAAATACCAATAAAGAGATTAAGGTGTTCCTGGTGGGCAGGGAGTCTGTCATCAAGGAAGAACTGGCGAAATATACTTATGATATGACACAGGTGGAGATCGTGCATGCCTCGGAGGTGATCGAGACGGCGGAGCCCCCGGTAATGGCGATCCGCAAAAAGAAAGATTCCTCCATTGTGAAGGCTTTATCTCTGGTAAAGGAAGGCACCTGCGATGCGTTTGTGTCCTCCGGCAGTACCGGTGCGGTGCTGGTGGGCGGACAGGTGATCGTGGGAAGAATAAGCGGTGTGGAGAGACCTCCCCTGGCGCCGCTGATCCCCACAGAGAAAGGCGCCAGCCTGCTGATTGACTGCGGCGCCAATGTGGATGCCAGACCCTCCCACCTGGTACAGTTTGCCCGGATGGGTTCCATCTATATGGAGAGCATCATGGGGATTCAGAATCCCCGGGTGGGCATCGTAAACATCGGGGCAGAGGAGGAAAAGGGCAATGCGCTGGTCAAGGAGACTTTTCCTCTGCTGAAAGAATGCCCGGATATCAATTTTATCGGCAGCGTGGAGGCCCGGGACATTCCTGCAGGCGCAGCGGATGTGGTGGTCTGCGAGGCTTTTGTGGGCAATGTGATTCTGAAGACCTATGAGGGCGTGGGCGCTACATTGATCAGAAAGGTAAAGGCAGGCATGATGGCCACTCTGCGCAGCAAGATCGGCGCTCTGCTGGTGAAGCCCGCCCTGAAAGAGACACTGAAGAGCTTTGATCTGCAGGAATACGGCGGCGCTCCTCTGCTGGGCTTAAACGGCCTGGTGGTGAAGACCCACGGCAGCGCTACCGCAGTGGAAATCAAGAACACCATCCTGCAGTGTCTGGAATTCAAGCAGCAGCGGATCAATGAAAAGATCCGGGAAAAATTATCACCTCAGGCCTGACGGAGGAAGCAGGATATGGAATTGGAAAAAATCAGAAAGATCGTAGCAGAGGTTCTGAATATCAATCCGGAGGAAGTGAAAGCGGAGAGCAGCTTTATTCAGGATTTGGGTGCGGATTCTCTGGATGTATTTCAGATTATCATGGGGATTGAGGAAGAGTTTGATATTGAGATATCGCCGGAGGAGGCGGAGAAAGCGGCCACGGTGGGGGAAGCGCTGGAGCTGATCCGCAGCGCAGCAAAAGAGTAAGCTGGAATATTCCTGAGTCCTGGGATTCAGGAATATTTTCACGAATGGAATTCTATGGAAAGGATTCCGCAGAGCGGAATTATGGGGGTTAGGATGAGAGAAGAATACAGTTTATCGCTCCTGGAAGAGAGAATCGGATATAAATTTCAGAATCGGGCCCTGTTAAAGCAGGCGCTTACCCACAGTTCCTATGCCAATGAGAGGCAGATCCGCAAAATCGGCAATTATGAGCGTCTGGAGTTCCTGGGAGATGCGGTGCTGGAGCTGGTAAGCAGCGAATTTCTGTTCCGGCAGCATCCGCAGATGCCGGAGGGAGATCTGACCAAGCTGCGGGCCTCCATGGTATGTGAACCGGCGCTGGCGTTCTGCGCCCGGGATATCCAGCTGGAGGAATTCATGCTGCTGGGAAAAGGAGAAGAGGGCAGCGGCGGCCGCAGGCGGGATTCCATCACCTCCGATGTTATGGAGGCAGTGATCGGCGCCATCTATCTGGATGGGGGCATGGCTCCGGCCAGGGCCTATATTGACCGGTTTATCCTGTCGGATCTGGAGCATAAACGGCTGTTTTATGACAGCAAGAGCAATCTGCAGGAGGTAGTTCAGGGGAAGCTGAAAAAGGAACTGGAATATGAACTGCTGCTGGTGCAGGGGCCTGAACATAACCAGACTTTCTGTGTCAGGGTACTGATGGAGGGGGAGGTACTGGGAACCGGGGAGGGGCATACCAAAAAGGCGGCGGAACAGCAGGCGGCTTACGAGGCGCTTCTGCTTCTGCAGAGCAGGGGCTATGAACCTGACGGCTTATCCCAGGCATCCCAGAGATAGAGAGGTACGGATATACAATGTATTTAAAAAGTATTGAGATACACGGATTTAAGTCCTTTGCGAATAAGATCAACTTTCAGTTCCATAACGGCATCACCGGAATCGTAGGGCCCAACGGCAGCGGCAAGAGCAATGTGGCGGATGCTGTCAGATGGGTGCTGGGAGAGCAGCGGATCAAGCAGCTTCGTGGCGCCAGTATGCAGGATGTTATTTTCTCGGGCACAGAGACCAGGAAACCCTTAAGCTATGCTTATGTGGCCATTACCCTGGATAATTCCGATCACCAGCTGGCCATTGATTTTGATGAGGTCACAGTGGCAAGACGGATCTACCGTTCCGGAGAAAGTGAATATCTGATCAACGGCTCTCCCAGCCGCTTAAAGGATGTCAACGAGCTGTTTTATGATACCGGTATCGGCAAGGAGGGCTATTCCATCATCGGCCAGGGGCAGATCGACAAGATTCTGAGCGGTAAGCCGGAGGAGAGGAGAGAGCTGTTTGATGAGGCTGCCGGCATCGTCAAATTCAAGCGCTGGAAAGCAGCGGCCCAGAACAAGCTGGAGAATGAGAAGCAGAATCTGGTGCGTGTGACGGACATTCTGTCCGAACTGGAGAAGCAGACAGGCCCCTTGGAGAAACAGTCCGAGGTGGCAAAGATCTATCTGAAGAAAAAGGAAGAATTAAAGACCCTGGATGTGAATGTTTTCCTGCTGGAGAACGATCGCCTGAAAGTACAGCTGGAGGAGGTCGGAGAGAAGCACCGGATTGCCGGGGAGGAGCTGCAGGAGACCACCGGACGGTATGAGCATATCCGGGAAGAGTATGAGCAGATACAGGCACAGATCGAGGCATTGGATGAGGCCATCGAAAATGCCAGAACCAGCCTGAATGACACGGGGCTTCTGCGGGGCAGGCTGGAGGGGGAGATCGCCGTGCTGAAAGAGCAGATCAATTCCGCCAACGGCAATGAAGCCCATCTGAGGAGCCGTAAGGAGACGGTGGAGCGGGAGATCGCTGTCAGAAGCCGGGACAAAGAGGATATCCTGGAGCAGAAAGCCCAGATTGACCTGCAGGTGCAGGAGCTCACCCGCACCAGGGATCAGGTCAGGGAACAGCTGGAAGCCGTACAGGGTAAGATCGAGGAACTGAATGCCCATATCGAGAACGGCAAGAATACCATCATCGGGGAACTGAACCAGAGGGCGACGATCAAGTCCCGGCTGGGGCGTTACGATACCATGACGGAGCAGATCAATATCCGCAGGGCGGAGCTGAATTCCCGGATTCTGCAGGCCAAATCCGAGGAGGAAGCCCGGGAGGAAAATATCCGCCAGCTGGAAGAGAGCTTTGCTCTGATTACGGAAAAGCTGGGCCAGATGAATGAAGAGGCGGCGGGAAAGGAGCTGCAGCTGGGCGAGATCCGAAAGAGTCTGGCAGACCAGGATCAGAAGCTGCGGGAGACCCAGCAGAACTATCATCAGGAGAAGTCCCGTCTGGAGGCGTTGTCCAATCTGACCGAGCGTTACGAGGGCTACGGCGGCAGCGTGAAAAAGGTCATGGAGCAGAAAGACCGGGTAAAAGGCATTATCGGTGTTGTGGCGGATATTATCCAGGTGGAGAAGAAGTACGAGACAGCCATCGAGACAGCGCTGGGCGGCAATATCCAGAATATCGTTACGGATAATGAGGACACCGCCAAGAAAATGATCGCCTTTCTGAAAGAGCATAAGTCTGGGCGGGCCACTTTCCTGCCCCTGACCAGCATTACCCATCCCCAGGAGTTCAAGACGCCGGAGGTGCTGCAGGAAAAAGGCGTTATCGGTATGGCGGATGAACTGGTGGCCACGGATCAGCGGTACCGCAATGTGGCGAAAGCCATGCTGGGCCGTATCGTGGTGGTGGATCATGTGGACAATGCGGTGAAGATCGCCAGAAAATATGATTACGGTATCCGCATGGTTACCATCGAGGGAGAACTGCTGGTGCCCGGCGGCGCCATCAGCGGCGGCGCCTTTAAGAACAGCAGTAATCTGCTGGGACGTCGCCGGGAAATGGAGGAACTGGAGAAAAAGGTGCGGAAGCTGGCCCGGGATATTGAGGACGGCAACCGGTCTATAGAGGAAACCAAGAGCCGCAGGAACAAGCTGCGTATGGAGGCTGAAGCCTTAAGAGCCGATATCCAGAGAAGCTCCATTGAGCAAAATACGGCCAGAATCAGTATCTCCCAGGCTAGGGAGCGTATGGCGGAGGAGGAAGAGGGCTTCGACTCCATGAAGAAAGAGGAGAAAGAAATCGAGACCCAGATGCAGGAGATCGCCAGCGGCAAAGAGGCGATCCAGCAGGAATTATCCGCCAGTGAAGAACTGGAGCGGCATACCCAGGAGCAGATCACGCAGTGGCAGAAAGAGTTGGAGGAGAGCCGCCGGGAGGAATCGGAAGCCTCTTCCCATGTGACGGAGTGGGATCTGAAAGTGGAAAAAATGCTGCAGACCCAGGAGTTTCATCAGACCAATGTGGACCGTATCGCCGGGGAGATGGAACGCTCGGAGAAAGAACTGGAGGAAATCCGGGAAGCGCTGCAGGTCAATGCCCGGGAAGTATCGGAAAAGAGCAGCCATATCCGGGAGATTCAGGAGACCATAGAGGCCTCCCACGAGGCACAGAGCCAGTCGGAAACCCGGCTGAAAGAGGATGTTGCCCGGAAAGAAGAGCTAAGCAGCAGGCAGAAGAACTTTTTTGCCGCCCGGGAAGAGCTGTCCCAGCGCATGACAGCGCTGGATAAGGAGGTTTACCGGCTTTCCACCCAGAAAGAACGTCTGGAGGAGGCCGCCTCCTCCCAGATCAATTATATGTGGGATGAATATGAAATCACCTTAAGCGACGCTATGTCGATCCGCAATGAGGAGATGACGGATCTGCCCGCCATGAAGCGGGAGATCAGCAGCCTGAAAGACCAGATCAAAAAGCTGGGCGATGTGAATGTGAATGCCATCGAGGATTATAAAAACCTGATGGAGCGTTATACTTTTATGAAGAATCAGCATGACGATCTGGTGGAGGCGGAGAAGACGCTGGAGGGAATTATCCAGGAACTGGACATCGCCATGAGAAAGCAGTTCCAGGAGAAGTTTGCAGAGATCAGCAGGGAGTTTGACAAGGTGTTCAAGGAGCTGTTCGGCGGCGGTAAGGGCACCCTGGAGCTGATGGAGGATGAGGATATTCTGGAGGCGGGAGTGCGGATCATCGCACAGCCCCCCGGAAAGAAGCTGCAGAATATGATGCAGCTCTCCGGCGGTGAGAAAGCGCTGACCGCCATTTCCCTGTTGTTTGCCATCCAGAACCTGAAGCCCTCTCCATTCTGTCTGCTGGATGAGATCGAGGCGGCCCTGGACGAATCCAATGTGTCCCGGTATGCCAGATATTTACATAAGCTGACCAAGCATACCCAGTTTATTGTGATCACCCACAGAAGAGGCACCATGGAGAGTGCGGATCGGCTATATGGCATCACGATGCAGGAGAAAGGCGTGTCCACACTGGTAAGTGTGAACCTGGTGGATAAGGATCTGACTTAAATTTCGGTATATCCGAGAGAGGAGACGGTGTATGGGCGAGGAGAAAAAGGGATTTTTCAGCCGTTTAAAGGAGGGCCTGAGTAAGACCCGGAATAATATCGTGAAGGGAATTGACAATGTGTTCAGCGGCTTCTCCGCCATTGACGAGGATTTCTATGAGGAGCTGGAGGAGATCCTGATCATGGGAGATATCGGGGTCAACGCCACGGGAGAGATTATCGAGCGTCTGAAAGCCCAGGTAAAGGAGCAGCACATTAAGGAGCCCTCTGCCTGCAAGCAGCTGCTGATTGACAGTATCCGGGAGCAGATGCGGGTGGATGAGACGGCATATGATTTTGAGCACCGGCAGTCCGTCATCATGGTTATCGGCGTCAACGGCGTGGGGAAGACCACCACTGTGGGCAAGCTGGCCGGGAAGCTGAAAGACAACGGCCTGAAAGTGCTGATTGCGGCGGCGGATACGTTCCGGGCCGCAGCGGGGGATCAGCTGGCAGAGTGGGCAAAGCGGGCGGACGTGGACATGATCGGCGGCACAGAGGGGGCCGATCCGGCCAGCGTGGTATTCGATGCAGTGAATGCGGCCAAAGCACGGCATGTGGATGTACTGCTGATCGATACGGCGGGACGCCTGCACAATAAAAAGAACCTGATGGAGGAGCTGCGGAAGATGAACCGGATCATCGACCGGGAATTTCCTGACGCCCATCGGGAGAACCTGATCGTGTTGGACGGCACCACCGGACAGAACGCTTTGGTACAGGCCCGGGAGTTCGGCGAGGTGGCTCAGCTGACCGGCATCATCTTGACGAAGATGGACGGCACAGCCAAGGGAGGAATCGCCGTGGCGATTCAGTCCCAGCTGAAAGTGCCGGTAAAATATATCGGCGTGGGAGAGACCATAGAGGATCTCCAGAAATTCAATTCGGATGAATTTGTAAATGCACTGTTTGATGTGGAACCGCAGGAAGAGACGGATACGGAACTTTAAATTCAGAACTTAATATAAGGAGAAGTAAGATGCTGACATTGGATTGTTTTGAAGAAGCTTCGGAAATCGTAAAGAAAGTTACGCTGGAGACGAAGCTGGTATACAGTGATTTTCTGAGCAGCCAGACAGGCAACAAGGTCTATCTGAAGCCGGAAAATATGCAGTTTACAGGGGCATACAAGGTGCGGGGCGCCTATTATAAGATGAGCACCCTGTCGGAGGAGGAGAGAGCCAAGGGGCTGATCACCGCTTCTGCAGGCAACCATGCCCAGGGCGTGGCTTATGCGGCGAAATGCTATGGCGCCAAGGCCACCATCGTAATGCCTACCACCACGCCGCTGATGAAAGTCAACCGCACCAAAAGCTACGGCGCCGAGGTGGTACTGTATGGAGATGTATATGACGAGGCCTGTGCCAAGGCCTATGAGCTGGCAGAGGAGCACGGTTATACTTTCATCCATCCCTTTGATGATCTGACAGTGGCCACCGGACAGGGCACCATTGCCATGGAGATCGTCAAGGAGCTGCCCCTGGTGGACTATATTCTGGTGCCCATCGGTGGAGGCGGCCTGGCCACCGGCGTATCCACTCTGGCAAAGCTTTTAAACCCCAAAATTCAGGTAATCGGCGTGGAACCGGCGGGGGCTAACTGTATGCAGGAATCCTTAAAGGCAGGCAAGGTGGTGACCCTGCCCGGGGTCAATACCATTGCGGATGGCACGGCGGTGAAAACCCCCGGCAGCAAGCTGTTTCCCTATATCCAGCAGAATCTGGACGATATCATTACCATCGAAGACGAGGAGCTGGTAGTGGCTTTCCTGGATATGGTGGAGAATCATAAGATGGTGGTAGAGAATTCCGGCCTTTTGTCCGTGGCGGCAGTAAAGCATCTGGAGGTACAGGATAAAAAGATCGTGGCGATCTTAAGCGGCGGCAATATGGATGTGATCACCATGTCCTCCGTGGTACAGCAGGGACTGATCTTCCGTGACAGGATCTTTACCGTATCGGTGCTGCTGCCGGATAAGCCGGGAGAGCTGTGCCGGGTATCCGGTGTGATTGCTCAGGAGAGCGGCAATGTCATCAAGCTGGAGCATAACCAGTTCGTTTCCACCAACCGCAATGCGGCTGTGGAGCTGCGGATTACGCTGGAGGCTTTCGGTACGGAGCATAAGCAACAGATCATGGAGGCATTGCAGCGGGAGGGATACAAACCGAAGCTGGTGCGTACTAACATTTAAAACCGAGCTGTAACAAAAGAAGTATAATAAAGCAGAGATGCTGTATACTGATAATGAATCCGCATATACAAAGTATGCGGATTTTTTATCAGAGGATGAAAGCAGGAGGCAGTACAATGAGCAACAAAAAACAGGAAACCCATATGGTAAGAGAGAGGAAGCTGAAAGAAAGGGTCCGTAATTATTTGCTGATTACCGTGGCCAGTATCATATATTCCGCAGCGGTCAGTTTATTTCTGGATCCTAACTCCCTGGCACCGGGCGGAGTGACGGGTATTGCCATCATCCTGAACCGGCTGATTCCGGTGGAAACAGGTACGCTTTTTCTGATGATCAATATTCCGATCCTGCTCCTGGGCGCATGGAAATTCGGGATGGGATTTATTCTGTCTACGATTTACAGTACGGTGCTGATCTCCCTGTTTACCAATCTGTTTTCCGGCATGGGCCCCCTTACTACGGATCCGCTGCTGGCAACGCTGGTAGGCGGCAGTATGATGGCTGTAGGGATTGGCTGGGTGTTCAAGGCAGGGGCTACCACGGGAGGCACGGATATTATTGTGAAGCTTCTGCGGCAGAAGATGCCGCACCTGAAGACCAGCAGACTATTTCTGGCAGTGGATGCCGTCATCGTGGCCGCCTCCGCTTTTGTATTCAAGGATATTGATGTGGCTCTGTATGCGGGACTCACCGTCATTGTGAACTCGTTAGTTATGGATCTGGTGCTTTATGGCAGGGACGAGGCAAAGCTGGTCTTCATTATCAGCGATCAGTCAGAGCAGATTACGAAGCGTATGCTGGAGGAGCTGGATGTGGGCGTAACCTATATACAGGGAACCGGTGCTTTCAGCGGCAGGGATAAGCGGGTGATTTTCTGCGCTGTGAAAAAGGCTATGGCGCCGAAGACGGAGGAGATTGTCAAGGAGGAAGATCCCCGGGCCTTTATGATTATTACCAGTGCCACGGAGATCTATGGGGAAGGATATAAGAGCTATTTCAGCGAGAAGCTCTGATCCGGGAAGGGCATGAGGCAGTATTTTTGGCAGGGATGGAGGGCAGAATGGACGAGACTTATCAGAAACAGGGATATCTGTATGATGATTTCCGCATGTTTCATCTTCTGGATCAGGAAAGGCGGGAGATTCCCTTTCATTATCATGATTTCTACAAGGTACTGGTGCTGCTGCGGGGCAATGTAACCTACAGCATTGAGGGACGGTCCTACCGGCTGAGTCCCTATGATATCGTGCTGGTGAGCAGCGGAAGCATCCACCGGCCGGAGGTGGGGGAGGGAGAGCCCTACGAGCGGATCATTTTCTATATTTCCAGGGAGTATCTGGAGCGGTACAGAAGCCCGGACTGTGATCTGGCCTACTGCTTCAGCCGGGCGGAGGAGGAAAAATCGGATGTACTGCGTTTCCCGGCCCTGGTCAGCACCGGGCTGATGGAGGTGGTGAGCCGTCTGGAGGAGAACGGCAGCGAAGGCGGTTACGGAGCCGGGCTCTATGCCCGGGCTTTGTTCACCGAGTATATGATCCTGATGTGCCGGGCCTGTCGGCAGCAGCCGGATTGCTTCAGCCGGAATATCACTTATAATCAGAAGATGATTGATCTGCTGCGTTATATCAACGGCCACCTGGGGGATTCTTTGTCCATTGATGAGCTGGCGCACCGCTTTTATATCAGTAAATATCATATGATGCGCCAGTTTAAGGAGGAGACCGGCTATACCATACATAGCTATATTACGGAAAAGCGTATATTGGCGGCAAGGGATCTGATCCTGGCCGGAGAATCCGCCAAAAATGCCTGTTTTGCCTGCGGGTTTCACGATTATTCCACTTTCTCCAGAGCTTTCAGTCTGCGTATGGGAAAAAGTCCTTCCAACTGTAAAGAAAAAATACTTGACAGCCTGTAACAAGTATTGTATGATAGCAAAGGTGAATGGCTGGTTTGCAGACCGGTAACCGGAGGCGAGGGCATATGGAGAAAATATATCAGCAGGCGCTTCTGTATGATTTTTACGGAGAGCTGCTGACAGAGCATCAGCGCAGTATCTATGAAGATGCGGTGTGCAATGATCTGTCCCTGGGAGAGATCGCTCAGGAAAGAGGGATCAGCCGTCAGGGAGTGCATGACCTGATCAGACGCTGCGACAGGATCCTGCAGGAGTATGAGGCGAAGCTCCATCTGGTGGAAAAGTTTGTGAACGCCAGAGAGAGCGTGGAGAAGATCATCGCCCTGACAGAGGAAGAAACAGAAGCGAGTCAGCCGGACAGGCTGCAGGAGATTCATTTTCTGGCCATGCAGCTGCGCAATGAATTGTAAAAATTGATGGGGATTGATTTATGGCATTTGAGAGTCTGACGGATAAACTTCAGAATGTATTTAAGAATCTGCGGAGCAAGGGCCGTCTGACGGAAGAGGACGTGCGAGCGGCGCTGAAGGAAGTAAAGATGGCGCTGCTGGAAGCGGATGTCAACTTTAAGGTCGTTAAGCAGTTTATCAAAAGTGTGGAAGAGAGAGCCATCGGACAGGACGTAATGAACGGCCTGAATCCCGGGCAGATGGTGATTAAGATCGTCAACGAGGAATTGATTGCCCTGATGGGCAGTGAGACCACGGAGATCGCTATGCAGCCGGGGAAAGCCATTACGGTGATTATGATGGTGGGCCTGCAGGGTGCCGGTAAAACCACGGCGACCGCTAAGATCGCCGGAAAGCTGAAGCTGAAAGGCAAAAAGTCCCTGCTGGTGGCCTGTGATGTTTACAGACCGGCGGCAATCGAACAGCTGCAGATCAACGGCAGGAAGCAGGAAGTGGACGTGTTTTCCCTGGGCAGTGACCGCAAGCCGGTGGAGATTGCCAGAGAGGCCATTGCTTATGCCGGGAAAAACGGACATAATGTGGTGATCCTGGATACTGCCGGACGTCTGCATGTGGACGAAGCGATGATGCAGGAGCTGCAGGAGATCAAGGAAGCGATTACCGTGCATCAGACCCTGCTGGTGGTGGATGCCATGACCGGTCAGGACGCTGTGAATGTGGCCAAGGAATTTGACGAAAAAGTCGGTGTGGACGGTGTGGTGCTGACCAAATTGGACGGTGACACCAGAGGCGGTGCAGCACTGTCTATTAAAGCGGTAAACGGTAAGCCGATCCTCTATGTGGGCATGGGGGAGAAGCTGTCCGATATGGAGCAGTTTTATCCTGACCGTATGGCCAGCCGGATCCTGGGTATGGGC
>JAGANP010000397.1 GCA_017624175.1 Lachnospiraceae bacterium
CTTCCGATCTCTTGCTTTCCCGTAAAGCCTGATATGTACCGCCTTTTCATTGCTGTCTTTCTGCGGAATTTCGGAAATGGCATGTTCTTTTGTATTCTTGCTGTCCGTCACTTCCAGATGCTCCATGCGGACTAATTTGAACATGCAGTAATCCTGATGTTTTTCATGATACCCGATCAGATACCAGTTATACCATTTATATTGCAGCTGTACCGGCTCCACCTGTATCTCTTTTCGTTCGTCATGACTGTTGGTATACGCAAATCGAACCATACGTTTTTCCTGAATTGCCGTCTCCAGCAGTGCCAGCTGCTCATTGATTCCGCCGTCTTCCCTCGCAATACTGAAATCCACAGAAACCGCATTTTCCTCCGCAGGCTGCAGGCTACTTATTTTCGCTAAAGTCTGTTCCAGACCTTTATTCGCATATGCACTGACCAGACCTTTTAATGCGGTGACTATCCAATCATATTCATGGTTTGTGACAGCCTGCTTCTCCAGAACAAAATTCTCCATAATTTGATAGCCGCCGTCCGCCCCGCAAAAGGATTGAATGGGAATCCCGGCTCGATCCAATGCCTCCAGATCCCGCATAATCGTTCTGGAAGAAACTTCAAACGCTTCCGCCAGCTTCTGCGCAGAAGTCCGGCCATGGTTCAGCAGATAAACAACAATGCCCATAAGTCGATCAATCTTCATTCCTTTTCCTTTCTAACCCAGTATAACAAATAAACTATGACAGCATTGTGTCATAGTTTAACTGAAAAATCAAATTTATACAGCACTTTATTTCGCAATCGCCTTGATTAACAGCATCATAGGACGGCGCAGTTCATCCGCCATTCCGGGAACATGCATCATTTCCTGAGAGGGTTCTGCTTCTTCGACGGTATCAAGGGTAAAGCCATGATTCAATAATCCCATCAATATCTGTGTGAGCGTGTGGTGCTGTTTGACTACCTCACATCCGAGAAAATGTGTTTTCCGTTCCCCCGGCATAAAGTAATTATCTATCGGCCAATACTGAGGCTTCCCGTCTTTTGTATATATCCAGTCCTGTCCTACGCCCGACGTAAAAACCGGGTGCTCGATGTTCAAAATAAATACTCCGTGGGGCTTCAAGGTTCTATTGACTTTTTGAAATACCCACTCTATATCTCTGATATAGTGCAAAGCTAAGTTTGAAATGACACAATCCCACCTATTTTCCGGGTATTCGTACTCTTCTATTCCGCAGACCCGATATTCAATTCTGCTGTCTCCGTTCCGGCTTTTTGCTGTTTCGATCATCTTCTCACTTAAATCAATTCCAAGCACCTGCTCTGCTCCTTTTTCCGCTGCATATTTGCAATGCCAGCCATACCCGCATCCCAAATCAAGAACTTTCTTCCCTTGAAGCGTTGGAAAAAGCGGCTTTAACTGATGCCATTCCCCAGCGGCATCCAATCCCCCTTTGCTGCGGGACATTTGGGCATATGCGTCAAAAAATTGTTCGTTGTCATATTCATTCTTCATGATCCGTTTACCATTCATTCCTCCGTCATCATTCCCAGCAGCCGTCTGGCCAGCTTAACTGCCTCTGCGGCGTCCTTGGAATAACCGTCCGCATGGATCTCGTCCGCATACTCCTGGGTGATCACCGCACCGCCGATCATGACCTTGGCGGTAACGCCCTCCTCCTTCGCCAGGGCGATCACCTCCCGCATACGCTGCATGGTGGTGGTCATCAGGGCTGACAGGGCAATAATATCCGCATGGTAATCCTTGGCGGCCTGAATGATCGTCTCTTTGGGGACATCCTTTCCTAAGTCAATCACCTTAAAGCCATAGTTTTTCAGCATCAGGGCCACCAGATTTTTGCCGATATCATGGATATCCCCCTCCACTGTGGCAATGACGATCACCGGCATGGATTCCGTATCCTGATCCTTGAGCAGATAGGGTTCCAATACTTCAATGGCATTCTTCATGGCCTCCGCACTGGCGATCAGCTGGGGCAGAAAATACTTTTTCTGTTCAAAGTAATCTCCCACCTTGTTGATGGCAGGCAAAAGACCCTCATTCAGCAGCTTTCCGGGATCCTCTCCCGCCTGCACTGCCTCCGCTGTCATGGCGGCGATTCCGCTGCGATTCCCTTTCAGGACAGCGTCCGTGATCCGTTCCAGATAGCTCTGGGAGCCGGAGGAAGCTTTACCGCCCCCTGCAGCAGTTCCGCCGCCGTTGCTGCCTGTATTGCCTGCACTTCCCGTCCCGGCGCTGCTTCCCGCTGCGGGAGCGCTGCTGACCACCGGCTGCAAATTCGCCGCATAATTGATATATCGTAAATCCGAATCTTTTTTCACTTTCAGCATATCCGTTGCCAGGGCGCCGCATACCAGCATTTCCTGGGAAGGGTTGGCAATGGCCATCGTCAGTCCCTCGTAGATCGCCAGAGTCAGAAAGGCCGTATTCACATAGGGTCTGGCGGGCATACCAAAGGAAATATTGGACAGGCCGCAGATCGTAGCCAGTCCCTGGGCCTTACAGTACCGTATGGTCTCCAGAGTCTCCAGTCCCGCCTGCTTATTGGCGCCGATGGTCGCCACCAGTCCGTCCACCACGATATCTTCCCTGCTCATACCCAGCTCCAATGCCCGGGAAACGATCCGGTCAATGATCTGCTTTTTCTCCTCCAGATCCTTGGGCAGCCCCTCGTCGGACAGGGGCAGCAAAATGAACATAGCGCCGTATTTCTGCACAATGGGCAGCAGCTTTTCAAACTTTTCCGTCTCATAGGATACGGAATTGACCAGCGCCCGGCCGGGATAGTGGCGCAGCGCCGCTTCCAGCACCTCCACATGGCTGGAATCCAGGGACAGGGGCAGATTGGTCACGCCCTGCACCTCGGAAAGCACCTGCAGCATCATCGCCTTTTCGTCAATGCCGCTCATGCCCATATTGACATCCAGAATGGAGGCTCCGCAGGCTTCCTGCTCCTGGGCAAACTGCAGCACCATATCCATGCAGCCGCTTCGAAGCTGCTCCTGCAGCTTTTTCTTGCCGGTGGGATTGATCCGCTCTCCCACGATCATAAAAGGATCCTCCAGGCCAAAGGCCACGGTCTGCCGCTCGCTGGTCAGATAACGGATTCCCCGGGGCAGGGGCTTTCTCTCTGCTGGCTTCTGTCCCGCAGCCAGCTGTTTCAATCCGGCAATATACATGGGATCCGTACCGCAGCAGCCTCCCAATATGGTTGCGCCTGCGGCTATCAGCTCCTGCATCTCTGCGACAAAGACGTCACTGTCCATATCATAGACCGTATTGCCCTGGCTGTCCACCACCGGCAGACCCGCATTGGGCTTGGCAATCAGCGGCAGACGGCTGACCCGGGCCATGGTCTCCACGATCTCTCTCATTTTCGCCGGGCCCGTGGAGCAGTTGACACCGATGGCGTCCGCTCCCAGACTCTCCAGCACGATGGCCGCCGTCCGGGCATCGGTGCCGAACAGCGTGCGTCCATCCGCCTCAAAGGTCATGGTCACCATCACC
>JAGANP010000006.1 GCA_017624175.1 Lachnospiraceae bacterium
ATATGCATGTACCCATGAGGGATGCCATACAGACAGCTTCAAGGAGAGCATTTGAAAAAGCATTACTTTGAAAAATAAAACCGAAAAAGGCATCTTGGAAAAACTGAAAGGTAAGTTGCCAATAAAGTGTTGACACAAACGGATTTTTGTGCTGTCTTGACATTTTTTTCCGGCTATGGTATGGTGATTAGGACTTGGCAGAAGCGGGTCAGCCGGACAGAAGTCTGACATATTACATAACCGGAAACAGGGATCAGAGAGTCAAAAAGCATAGATCAGTATACCAGGAAGGTATCTGCGCCCAGAGGGGCTTGGATGCTTTTTTTGTGCCTGCAGATTCTCCCAGGTGCCCTGTCCATACAGAAAGGAACCTTCTATGAAGAAAAAAAATGTTAAAAACCTGTGTCTCTCCGCTGTCTGCCTGGCTCTGTGCATGGTACTGCCTTTTCTGACCGGCCAGATCCCCCAGATCGGCAGCGCATTATCCCCCATGCACATTCCGGTATTAATGTGCGGCCTGCTCTGCGGCTGGCCCTACGGCCTGGCAGTCGGCTTTATCGCCCCGCTGCTGCGCTTCCTGCTGTTCGGTATGCCGCCGATCATGCCCACCGGTCTGGCTATGATGTTTGAGCTGGCTGCCTATGGCGCCTTTTCCGGGCTGCTGATGAAACTGCTGCCTAAAAAGCTGCCTTTCCTGTATGTCTCCCTGGTCGGCGCCATGCTGGGCGGCCGTATCGTATGGGGCATCGCCAGATTCGTACTGGGACTGATCGTGGGGCCTGCCTTTACCTTCTCCGCTTTTCTTTCCGGTGCTTTTATCACGGCGGTTCCCGGTATCATCTGCCATATCGTACTGATCCCGCCGGTGGTGATCGGCGTACGCCGGGCTCTGCGGAGCTTCGACTGACGGTAAAAGAATCAGCGGCAGAATTCCTGTTTTCTGCCGCTGATTCTATTTGACTTCCGATATTTCCTCCTGCATGTTCTACCGCACTTATAATGATCAGCGCTGTAAAAATGACTTTGCCAATCAGATTTTGCTATCTTTTCTTGCGTGTCAAAGGATTTTTCTAAAAACCATACAGCCCTCAATTTTATCACATAGAATAAAACCATTCTTTTCATACATGGAAACAGGACCGTGATATGCGTGATTTTCATTATGTGCAAATGGGTACGCTTCAGCCAGATCAAAGCCGTCGTCTTTGGCATCTTTACATACATGCTCCAGCAGGGCAGTGGCTACACCATGTCCTCGATATTCCGGCGCAATCGTAAAACAGACTATCGACTTGACCCTTTTACCGCCGTCCGGCACTTCAGCAAAACGGAAGTTCACATTATCGTATGCCTGTTTGTCGTTTGCATTACACCACCCGACCACCTTACCCTCCGCATATGCCAGATATCCCTGCATACGCCCCTGTTTAATCCATTCAACAGCCTGCTTTCTGTTAAACTCCGAAGCGTCCTCGCTACAGTCCCACGCTCTTTGACTGTTTAATTGCTCATTCCAATGATAGCACATACAGTAGCAGCCGCACCACTCTTTATTATCTGTAAACCCGTCATGATCAAAAAAGAACAGCCAGTCATCCAATAATTCCTTTGTCAGTTTATGCACTTGTATATCCACATTTATGCCCTCGTCATCACAGGTTTTCCTTACTCTGCGGATTTAAACCGTTCAATCAGCGCAGGGATCTTGTCCGCCATCAGAATGATATTCAGGCTCATGGGATTGATCACGATCCCTTTAACCTCCTTGCCCATGACTTTCTGGATATTCTGAAAGGGAATTGCACTTGCACGGAACTTCCTTTCCTTATCAAACTTGGCCATCTCCTGCAAATCCGTAAAAATGGGCTGGAACATCTGACCGTCCTTATTGGTCACGCAGGGAATACGGATGTTGGAGCCATCCGCCAGTGGAGCGTCCCCCTCAATCTCATGAGGCACCAGGAAACGGCTCCGCACAATATTCACCGCCATCTCTTCCTCGTATTCATGCAGCGCCTGGGCATTGCGCTCCTTGCGGTGCATCTCCTGCATGAAATGGATCCCGGAAAGCTGCATCTGGGGATTGAGAAACGGTCTCTTATCCTCAGGAAGCTTGGAGAAATCCGGCTGCACCACCAGCTTATTCAGGGGAAGCTTTGTCAGTCTCTCCTCCTCCTGGAACATGATAACATCAATGCCATAGGAATACAAACCGCTGAAAAACTGCAGCAGCTGTTCTCTGGTCACTTTCACCACCGCCAGAATATCCTGGAAGTTCTCCCTTCTCACATCCGCATAATGCTTGGCTTTCTCCTCCTCCACAAAGGTCCAGATCTGATCGGTAAAATCCTCTTCGTCACAGGTGACAAACGGAAGCCTGGTGCCCACGCCAAAAATCACATACAGCTGCTCCAGCTGCGGGATTCGCTTCGCCTGTTCTATAAATACGTTTTCATTCTCCATCCTACTCTATTCAACCTCATTTCCTGTTATTTCTGCAAAAAACAGATTAGATATAGCAGTATTTTATCATAAATCCTACCTGCTGACAACCAAAAAGAAATCTCTTTTCAGGGCAGAAAGCCTATGCTATGATGAAAAAGAAATTGGAGAATCGCAGTGCAGCCTGTGATAGACGGAGGTGTAAGAATGAATATTCTGGTAATAGACAGTCAGGGCGGCGGCATGGGGCGGCAGCTGGTGACCGCCATCAAGGCCCAGATCCCCCAGAGCCATGTAACGGCAGTGGGAACCAACAGTACCGCCACGGCGGCGATGCTGAAAGCCGGTGCAGATGCAGCCGCCACCGGGGAAAATGCCGTGATTGTAGGCTGCCGCAGGGCGGATGTGATTGTGGGACCCATCGGCATTGTGATTGCCGACTCCCTGTACGGAGAAGTGACGCCCGCCATGGCTGTGGCGGTGGGGCAGAGCCAGGCCCGGCGGGTGCTGATTCCGGTAAACCACTGCGACAATATTGTTGCCGGTGTGGCCGAACAGCCGCTGGGAAGTCTGGTGGAAAACGCCCTGGAGCATATTAAGAGCTGCGGGGCTTAAGCTCCCCCAATCCCAACTATTCGGAGGAATCGGGGGCGCAGATGGCTTCCTGGGCCGCTATGGTAGCCAGAGTATCTCCGAGCTGTGAAAAAACGGCGCTCAGCAGACTGAGTTCATCGGCGGTTTTTCCTTGGGCGATATTACATGCCAGGGCGGAAATCGTCAGCACAAGATCGCAGGATTGCATAGCATCACCTCCCTATAGTATATGCCGGGGGCATCCCAAAGGGGACTGCATATTTCCCAGGCATCTGCCCCCTGGGAGGGGGCAGAGTTGCTGAAAGTCTGGGCGGGTGCTGCCGGAGCGGCTTCCCGCAAATGGTTTAATAACGCTGACGGTTATCACGTTCCCGGCGCTCGCAGTTGTTTCTGCGGCAATCCCGACGGTTACGGTCTTCCCGCCTGTCTTCCCGATTGTTGCAGCTGCAGCGGCATGACGGGCAGATGCGTCTGAAAGGATCAAAGCTGATACACATGCTGTCGCACTCCTTTTTCTTTTAAGATATGACAAAAGATGCGGAGATGTGACAAAAAAGGCATTTAAGTATTCGTGCGGAAGATGGGACTTGAACCCACACGGTGTTCTAGAACCCGCATAAAATAAGGTTTTAAAGGAGAGTCCTGTGCAAGTGCTGCTAAAGAAAAATCGACCGCAAATCGGTTTGTGTCCTTTGTTGATACTATAGTACTATAAATAGTACGAACTATGTATAATACGATTTTGCTTACTTGACATAGTACGAATAAATAAACTAATATATAGAAATATAAACGTATAAAAAATAGAAAGGCGTAATGGTGGCAAACAAAGAAGCTGAGCCGGTCATGATTTCATTTGAAAAACTAGGCTGCTTGCTAAGTAAAAAAGGCAAGAAGCGGCAATATTTAAGGGATTGCGGCATCTCACTCGGAATAGTAGCAAAAATGAAAGACGGAAGCGGGCACCAGCAAGGGCAGAATAGGATTTATCAGATGTGCCGTTTATGAATTAGTGATACTGTGAATATTATATATGCGGGAAAGAGAGGTATTGTATTATGAACAACAAAGAAAGAATTGTTGAATTGCTGGACAGCATACCGGATTATTAAATGGGCTATGTATTAGCCTATGTGCAAGGCATAGCTGCGGACGAG